>PNKF01000142.1 GCA_013822285.1 Gemmatimonas sp. | reverse complement strand
CATCACGTTCATCGGCCCCACGCCCTCGCAGATCCGCACCATGGGCGACAAGGCCGCCGCCCGCGCCGCGATGATCGCCAACAACGTGCCCGTCGTGCCTGGCTCGCCGGGCCCGGTGGAAGACGTCGACGAAGCACTGTCGATCGCCGAGAAGATGGGCTTCCCGGTGATCATCAAGGCGGCCGCCGGCGGCGGCGGCAAGGGCATGCGCGTCGCCAAGGACGCCGATGACTTTGCGCGCAGCTTCCAGCTCGCCCGCTCCGAGGCGCTCGGCGCCTTCGGCAACGGCAGCGTGTATGTCGAGAAGTACCTCATGCGCCCGCGCCACGTCGAGTTCCAGGTCTTCGGCGACAAGCACGGCAACGTGATCCACCTCGGCGAGCGCGACTGCTCCGTGCAGCGTCGGCACCAGAAGCTTGTCGAAGAAGCGCCCTGCCCGGTGATGACGCCGGCGCTGCGCAAGGCGATGGGCGACGCCGCCGTGAAGGGCGCCAAGGCCATCGACTACGTCGGAGCCGGCACGATCGAGATGCTGCTCGACCAGGACGGATCGTTCTACTTCATGGAGATGAACACGCGCATCCAGGTGGAGCATCCGGTGACGGAAATGCTCACGGGCGTGGACCTCGTGAAGGAGCAGATCCGTGTCGCCGCCGGCCTGCCGCTCTCCGTGAAGGAGACGCCGGAGCTGCGTGGCCACGTGATCGAGTGCCGCGTGAACGCCGAGGATCCGCAGCGCAACTTCCAGCCCAGCCCCGGCAAGGTGGAGACCTTCCACATGCCAGGCGGCAACGGCGTGCGCGTCGATACGCACGTCTATGCCGGGTACACGGTGCCGCCGTTCTATGACTCGATGATCGCCAAGCTCATCGTGCATGGGCGCGATCGTGAGGAGGCGTTGGCCAAGATGCGGCTGGCGCTCGACACGTTTATCGTCGAAGGTGTCACTACTACGATTCCCTTTTTGTCGACCCTGATGAGCCATCCGAAGTTTGTGGAAGGGGATGTGCATACCAAGTTCCTGGAGCAGGAAGGAGCAGACCTTTTCGCACGCTGAGAGACGTGGGAAGGGGGCAGGGGCGGGGGTTCTAGACGAGAGAGGGGATAGGGGAGAGGGTGGGACGATGCGAGAGGGGGGAGAGGACCATTCGACTGGTCTTCTCCCCCCTCTGGCATCTGCCCCACGTCTCGCCCATTCTCCTCTCTCCATCTCCGCCCCTGTCCCCGTGCGACGTCTCCCACTGTCGGTTCATCACGTTCCGCCCGAGCGCGCGACGGAAGAGGTGGCGGTGGTGATCGACGTCCTGCGCTGGACAACCACGACCATCATCGCCCTCTCGACCGGTGCCGCTGGCATCGAGGCCTTTGCGACGCCAGAAGCGGCGCGCATCCGCGCACAGGAGATCGGCGCCCTGACGGCGGGTGAGCGGAACGCACATCGCATCCCGGGCTTCGACCTCGGCAACTCGCCGACGGAGTTCACGCGTGAGCGTGTGCAGGGCCGCGTGATCTGCGCGACCACCACGAATGGCACCAACGCGCTGCTCGCGGCGCAGGGGGCAGCGCAGGTCTTTCTCGCCGCCTTCGTGAATCTCTCGGCGACCGCGCAGGCCATTCGCGCGCTCGCGCCGCGCGGCGTCGAGATCATCTGCGCGGGCAGTGAAGGGAAGCCGTCGCCGGAGGACAGCGCTTGCGGCGAGGCGTTGGCGGCCCTGCTGCGGGGAGAACCCTGTGGGGTCTCGCCGCTGTCGGTCTTCGCGCGTGCGCCGCATGCGGCACATCTCATGGCTCAGGGGTACACGAGAGACGTGGAGCTTGCGGCGGCGCTTGATTCGATTCCGCTCGTGGCGGTCTGTCGCAACGGGAGGGTCGAGGCAGACGTGGCAGGGGGAGAGATGTGAGAAGGGCCAGGGGCGGGAGGAGGGAAAGGAGAGAGGTTCGTGAGACGTCTGCCCCCCCTCTCCCCCATTCCCCTCTCCCCATCTCCGCCCCTGCCCCCGTCCCACGTTTCCCAGCATCTTTGACCACGTGAGCCAACCCAACACCTCCGCGCTCTTCGAGCGCCTCCGAAGCGCGACTCTGGGCCGCTACGACATCTACGCCGAGCTCGGGCAGGGTGGCATGGCGACGGTGTTCCTCGCCCTGGACCTCGCGCTGGATCGCAAGGTCGCCATCAAGGTGCTGGATCCGGCGCTGGCGACATCGGCGGAGAACGTCGAACGCTTCCGTCGCGAAGCGCGCGTGGCGGCCTCGCTGAACCATCCGAACATCATCGGGATCTACGCCGTCGGGGACGATCCGGAGCTGGCGTACTTCGTGATGAAGTACGTGGAAGGCCGCGCCCTCGACTCCGTGGTGCGCGAGACGGGGCGGCAGTCGGTGGCCTTCGTGCGCAGCGTGGTCGCGGCGGCGGGGCGGGCGCTGCACTACGCGCACACGCGCGGCGTGGTGCATCGCGACGTGAAGCCGGCCAACTTCATGCTCGACACCGACGGCTGGCTCATCGTCACCGACTTCGGCATCGCCAAGCGCGACGACACGCATGGGCTCACGCTCACCGGCTCGATCATCGGCACGCCGTACTACATGTCGCCCGAGCAGTTCAATGGCGGCAGCGTCACGCCCGCCGCGGACCAGTATGCGCTGGGCGTCGTCGCCTTTGAGTTGCTGACGGGGCAGCAGCCCTTCGCCGGCGACACCATCGGCGAAGTGATGAAGGGGCACCTGCTGGATCCCATTCCCTCGGTGCGCACGCTGCGGCCCGATGTGCCGGAGCACATCGACGCGGCCATCACGCGCATGCTGGCGAAGGAGCCCGGCGATCGCTTCCCGACGCTCGAGGCGGCAGTCGAGGCCTTCGGGCAGGTGAGTTCGACGCTCGAGCAGGAAGTGCGCACGCAGATCGTGCATCTCGCGCAGAGCGGCGCCATGCGGCAGCCGCAGCTCTCCGTGCCACTCACACCGGCCGTGCGTGGGAACACGCGTGGGGCCGCGGGGGCGGGGGGCCTCGCGGCTGCGTCGGGCGCAGCGGCATTTGGTGCTGCGGCATCTGGCGCGGCGGCATCCGGCGGGGCCTCTGGTCAGCTCGCGCAGACTCCTCCCGGCGCGGCGACGGCTCCCCATCCGCGCCGCACGATGTTCTTGGTGGCGCTGGCCTTGATCGTAGGCGGCATCGCCGCGACGGCGCTGCTGCGCCCGGATCTGGTGAATCGCTGGCGCAAGCAACTCGCCGGCGCGCGCGGCGACGCGGCGGATACCGCCACGTTCATCCGCAACCAATCGGGGCAGTCGGCGCCGGAGGACACGCTCGCGCTGCCGACCAATGCGGAACGTGGAGTACAGGCCACGCGCGACAGTCTCGAACAATCCGCCGCGCAGGCCGCGCGTGACTCGATCACCCGCGCCGACAGCATGCGCAAGGCGGCGTCGGACCCGCGCCTCGCTACGAAAGCCCAAGGCGCGGCCGCGAGTGGCGCTGCGTCGGCGAATGTCCCGACCGCTCGCGAGGGCGCATCACCGGCGACGGCGAATCAGCGGGGCGCCGGCGCGAACGCGCCGCGCGACACGGCGGTCCGCGCGCCGCGGGAGCCGCAGACGATTCCCGGCTCGATGGTGTACGGCAAGATTTACGTCGGGAGCAACTGCCGCGGCGCCGCCGTGGTCGTCGCGAACGCCCCGCCGCGGCGAATCCCGCCCGGGACGACCGTCGCGCTGGAAGTTCTGGCGGGCGAGACGCGCTTCGTCGTCGGCACGGTCGCCGGCGCGCGCTGGGACACGACCTTCACCGTCGTTGCGGGCAGCAACCACCGCCTCGGGATGCGCCCGCTGCGCTGCCGCTAGGGCGCCCGTAACGAAGCCGAACCCCCAATCGTCTTGAGGTATCCGACCCAGAGAGACGATGCCCCGCAAGCCGGCCCTCGACGAACTGCCCCCCGCGGACTCCCCGCTCGCCCCCAAGGCGCGCCGCACGCGCGTGCGGAAGGACGCCGCGGACGCGACCGCCGACGCCTCGCCGTCGACGCGTAGTGGCGCCGACGTACCCACCGGATCCGATGCCGGCGCGGGCGCGGGCGCGGGCGAGCCGACCAGGGGCTCGCGCCTCAAGTCCGAAGTCGCGGGCATCGTCCTGCTCCTGGGCTCGCTGTTCATCGCCGGCGCGCTGATCTTCGGTCGCACGCCCGCGTACTCCGAATCCTGCTCGGTTGCCGGTGGCGCCTTCGGCCCCGTGGGCGGCTGCATCCGCTGGTCCGTGCTCGGCCTCGTCGGCGCGCTGGCCGCGGTGATCGTTCCGCTGATTCCCGCCGTGCACGGCCTGCGCCTGCTCGGGCGGCTCGAAGAGAGCGAAGATCAACGCTTTCTCTTCTTCACGATTGGCCTCGCGGCACTGATCCCCGTGGCGGCTGGCCTCGCGCGTCTCGACGCCGTGCCGCCGGGCACGGCCGATATCCTCACCGGCCTCTGGGGCTCCTTCGCGGCGTACTACCTCACGCAGGTGATCGGCTTCGCGGGAGCGTGGATCGTCGTCGCAATCGGGTTCTCGGCGTTGGCCGCTGTCACCATTGGTTGGAATCCGGTGCGTGCGCTCTTGAACATCGGGCGTTCGAAGAACGGCGTTCACCACGAAGGCACGAAGGACCAGCTCACGCAGGCTGAAGTGCTTGAGCCGGATGCGGCGGCCATGCCCTCTGTCGATCTGTCGCTGATGGGGCTGGATCCGAAGCCAGTGGCGCACGAACCGGAGCCGCCGCGCGTGGAGACGCCCATCGATACGCTGGTCGAGGAATCCGAGGACGATCCGCAGCTCGCGCTGAAGGGCAGCAAGGCGAAGGGCGGCAAGAAGAAGGCGTCGCGGGACGATGAATCCGACGCGGACGCGGTGGCTGCGCCGGCGGCGCGCGGCAAGACGAACGTGCCGGATCCGGATGAGCTGCCGAGCATCGAGCTGCTCACGCCGCCTCCGCCGCGCAACGAGGCCGCCAACAAGGCGGCGCTCGACGCCATGGGCGCCAAGCTCATCGAGTCACTCGGGACCTTCAAGGTCTCGGGTACGCTCACTGGCCGTACGTCTGGCCCGACCGTCACGCAGTATGAGATCGAGCCGGCGCCCGGCGTGAAGGTGCGCCAGTTCGCCAACCTCGCCAACGACCTCGCGCTCGCGATGCGTGCGCCGAGCATTCGGGTCGTCGCGCCGATCCCGGGCAAGGGTGCCGTCGGCGTCGAGGTGCCGAACCCGACGCCGGAGATGGTCGCCTTCCGCGAGATGCTGGAGTCGAAGGACTACCAGAACAAGCCGATGGCCCTGCCGATCGGCCTGGGGCGCGACCTCGAGGGCAAGCCCGTCATCGCCGACCTCGCGAAGATGCCGCACCTGCTCATCGCCGGTGCGACCGGCTCGGGTAAGTCGGTCTGCGTGAACACCATCATCACGTCGCTCATCTACCGCCACACGCCCAAGACGCTGCGCTTCCTGATGGTCGACCCGAAGATGGTCGAGCTCAGCGTCTACAACGTGCTGCCGCACCTGCGCCACAAGGTCGTCACGGACAATCGCGACGCGGCGTCGGTGCTCAAGTGGGCCGTGCTCGAGATGCAGGAGCGTTATGCGCTCTTGGCCGAGAACGGCGCACGCAACATCCAGGACTTCAACCAGAAGGTCCGCGACGGGCAGGAGCTCAAGAAGCCGAAGGATCCCAACGTCGGCTTCGAGGACCGTACGTACACCGGCGGCATCCTGCCGTACATCGTCGTCGTCATCGACGAGCTCGCCGACCTGATGATGACCGTCGCCGCGGAGGTCGAGACGCCGCTGGCGATGCTCGCGCAGAAGGCGCGTGCGATCGGCATTCACCTGATCCTCGCCACGCAGCGGCCG
>PNKF01000141.1 GCA_013822285.1 Gemmatimonas sp. | reverse complement strand
GACGGCGGCGGCCATCCCGATGCCGATCACGACGAAGATGCCGGCGGCGTCCTTCGAGTCGTCCAGCGACGTGCGGAAGCGCACGGCCGCGACGATGCCGCCCAAGGAGAACGCGAGGGCGAGTGAGTGCTTGACCAGCACCACGATGCCGGCGGCGACCACGGGCAGGATCAGGTAGGTCTGCACCACGGACTGCTGGAAGCCCTTCTTGCGCCGCGTCAGCGTGTAGATCCATGCGACCGGCAAGGAGGCCGCGAAGGCCGTGAACATCGCGATGCTGGCCGCGAGCGCCGTCGGTGTGCTGGCGGTCGCATTGCCCGTCAGCGCCGGCGCGCCGCCGACCAAGTCGCCGAGCGACTCGCTGCCGAGGGCGCCCCAGGAGGCCGGCGCGTAGCTGCGCAGCGCCCAGGTGATGAGGCCGCAGAGCCCGTACCACAGCGACGTGCGGATGTAGAGGTTGCGCCAGATCGGGGACTTCGTGAGATCAGCCATGCGTGGGGTGGGAGGGACTCGCGGCGACGAAACTGTGACCACTCAGGCGGATTGGCAACTGCACGGGCCGTGATTCTCGGGATAGGTTTACGCTGTCATCCTACCGGAGCCCCCCTCGATGCGCCGTCTCCCTTCCGTCGCGGTGTTGCTCGCCGTCGCAGCATTCGCGGCGCCGGCCTGTGCGCAGCGCAGCCAGCCGACTCCCCCGCGTGTCGTCGCACCGACACCGCCCGGGCCGGCGCCGCGGCTGGTCGTGTTCCTCACGATCGACCAGCTGCGCCCGGATTACCTGACGCGCTGGGACTCCCAGTTCACGGGCGGGCTGCGCCGCTTGCTCGATGGTGGGCACTTCTATGTGAACGCCGTGCACGACCATGCGATCACGGAGACGGCACCCGGGCACGCCTCGACGATGTCGGGCCGCTTTCCGTATTCGACCGGCATCGCCAGCAACTCCGCCGGCGTGAACACGCCGACCGCGCCGCTGGTCGACAGCGATGGCGTCGGTGCCTCGCCGTTCCGCTTCAAGGGCACTACGCTCACCGATTGGCTGCGCGCCGCCCACCCCGAATCGCGGGTGCTGTCCGTCTCCCGGAAGGACCGCGGCGCCATCCTGCCGATCGGCGCCGGGAAGTATCCGGTGTTCTGGTATGCCCAGCGCTCCGGCAAGTTCACCACCAGCACCTACTACGCCGACAGCCTGCCGACTTGGGTGAAGGCGTTCAATGCCGAAGACCACGCCGGCACGCGGTACAAGGGACGCGTCTGGGATCTCTTGCTGCCGGCGGCGAACTATCCCGAGCCGGATTCGGTGCAGGCGGAGAGCGCGGGCCAGGAGCCGGCCTTCCCGCATGCGATGCCCGCCGACATCGAACTGGCCCGCAACATGGTCATCGGGTATCCGTGGATGGACCAGATGACGCTCGACTTCGCGTGGCGCGGCATCCGTGAGATGGAGCTCGGTGCCAGCGCCTCACGCACGGACCTGATCGCCGTCTCCCTCTCCACGCTCGATGCCGTCGGTCACCGCTGGGGGCCCGACTCCCGCGAAGTGCACGACCAGCTGCTGCGGCTGGACCGTATGCTGGATGGATTCCTCGATTCGCTCTTCACCCTGCGCGGACGCGAGAATGTCGTCATCGCGTTGACCGCCGATCACGGCGTGGCGCCGATCCCCGAAGTGCGCTCGACTTGGGGAGACAATTCGCGTGCTGCTCGTCTGTCGTCGCGTGAGCTGGAACCCGTGATCGCGGGGGTCGCGCCGAAGATCCGCGAGCTGCAGCTCGACCCCACGGCCTTCAACCTCGACTGGGGCGTGCTGGAGGTCGACCGCAGCAAGGTGCAGGGCAAGGAGGCGGAGGTGCGCACGGTCGCGCGCGAGTTCGCCCGCTTGGCGCGGCGCGTGCGCGGCATCCAGCGGGTCGATGTCATCGACGATATCGTGCGCGCCGACACCGTGCGCGACAACTACGCGCGCCGCTGGCTGCACATGTTCCGCCCCGGCGGCGAAGCGATCGCCGTGATCACCATGGAGCCGTACTGGCTCTACGGCAGCTCGATCGCGACGCACGGGTCGCCCCACGATTACGACGCCAAGGTGCCGGTGCTGTTCTTCGGCGCGGCGTTCCAGCCCGGGCGCGACAGTTCCGCCGCGCGCGTGGTGGACATGGCCCCGACCTTGGCACATCTGCTGCGCGTCCAACCGCTCGAAAAGTTGGACGGCATCGTACTCGGCAGCGCGTTCAAGCGCTGAGGCACTAGCATTCGGCACTGCGTGGGGGTGGCGACCCGCCGCTCCCACTTTCCGCTCTCCGTTCCCCCCGATGCACGATTCGATCTATTTCCAGGACCATCACCTCGCCACGCGCGAGATGGTCCGCGCCTTTGCCGTCGACGAGGTCGCGCCGGTCGCGCGCCACTTCGACGACACGCAGGAGTTTCCCTGGGAGAACGTCAAGAAGATGGCCGACCTCGGCCTCCTCGGCATTCCCTGGAGTGAGGACATCGGCGGCGCTGGGCTCGACACGATCTCGTTCATGATCGCGATCGAGGAGCTGGCGCGGATCTGCGCCTCGCACTCGATCACCATCTCGGCGCATACCACGCTGGGTACCTCGCCGATCGTGAACTTCGGCAACGCCGAGCAGATCGCGCGCTTCGTGCCGCGGCTCGCCAGCGGCAAGGTCCTCGGTGGATTCGGACTCACGGAACCGAATGCCGGATCCGACGCCGGCGGCACGCAAACCCGCGCGGTGAAGAAGGGCAGCAAGTACGTGCTGAACGGCAGCAAGCGCTTCATCACGCATGGCGGCGTGGGCGAGATCTTCGTCGTCACCGCCGTCACCGACCCGGCCAAGGGCACGAAGGGCATCTCGAGCTTCATCCTGACCAAGGAAACCTGCGACCTCGCTGGGGCCGCCAAGGTCGGGATGGGGCACGACCCCGAGCTCACGCCGATGCCAGGCTTCCGCGCCGGCAAGAAGGAAGACAAGCTGGGCTGGCGTGCCTCGGACACCCGAGAGCTGATCTTCGACGACGTCGAAGTGCCGGCCGAGAACCTGCTCGGCGAGGAAGGCCGTGGCTTCATCAATTTCATGAAGACCCTCGATGCCGGTCGTATCGGCATCGCCGCGCTCTCGCTCGGCGTCGCGCAGGGTGCCTTCGATGAGGCGCTCAAGTACACGGGGGAGCGGCGCCAGTTCGGCAAGCGCATCGCCGAGTTCCAGGGCGTGCACTTCCAGCTGTCGGACATGGCCACGGAGCTCGAAGCCGCGCGGCACTTGGTGTACCACGCGGCGTGGCTGAGCCAGAACGGCCATCCATATTCCAAGGAAGCGGCGATGGCCAAGCTCTTCTGCTCGGAACTGGCCATGCGGAACACCGTCAAGGCCATCCAGCTGCACGGTGGCTACGGCTACACCAAGGACTATCCCGTCGAGCGCTTCATGCGCGACGCCAAGATTGGCGAGATCGGCGAGGGGACCTCGGAGGTGCAGCGGATGGTCATCGCCCGCCATTTGATCGCGGGGCTGGGCAGGGAGTAGCCCCCGCACAGTTGCGCCGTTCGGCGCCATCCCCCACCATTACAGGTACTTACGGGCCCCTTCCGGGGCCCTCGCTGTATCCGGGCGGTTCCGCCCACCCCCTCGCAGCTGCACGCCATGACCCTGGGTCGTACGTCGTCCCGACTATTCTCAGCCGCACCGACCGTCCTGCGTGGACGGTCGTTGAGCACGCGCTGGGCGGGCACGCCGTGGTCGATCCTGTGCGCCGCGGGGAGTACCCCACTCCTTGGTATGTATGAAGCGCGAGATCCTGATTTCCGCGACGCAGCGAGAGATTCGCGTCGCGATCCTCGAGGACGAACAGCTCGTTGAACTGCAGGTCGACCGTCCCGAGAACAAGCGGATGGTCGGCGACATCTACCTCGGCAAGGTCGAAGCGGTCCAGCCCGGACTGCAGGCCGCGTTCGTCAACATCGGCACCGAAAAGAGCGCCTTCCTCCACAACTCCGACCTCGCCTACGACGAGGAAGGAGATGATGACGAGGATGACGACGACGGTGACGACGACGAAGGCGATTCGGCCGATGCGGACGCGGCGGAGTCTGCCGCCAGCGGCGACGCCCCGGCGGATGGCAAGGATGCGAAGGACGGCGAGAAGCCCAAGGGCGGTCGCGGACGCGGTCGGGGTGGGCGCCGCCGTCGCAAGGAGCCGCCGCAGATCCAGGATGTCTTGAAGCGCGGCCAGTCGGTCATCGTCCAGGTCAGCAAGGAACCGATCTCGACCAAGGGGCCGCGCGTCACCGCGCAGGTCTCGCTGGCGGGACGCTTCCTCGTCTACATGCCCTTCGCCGCGCGTCGCGTGGGCGTGAGCCGCAAGATCGGCGAGCGCGCCCAGCGGCAGAAGCTGCGTGAGCTCGTCGAGGCGGTGCTGCCGAAGGACGCCGGTGGCGTCATCGTGCGCACGGTGTCGGAGGGCGTCACGCAAGAGACCTTCCAGCGCGAGCTCGACACGTTGATCGGCCAGTGGAATCGCATCGTCAAGAAGCAGAAGTTCGTGGGCAATCCGCCCAAGCTCCTGCATCGCGAGACCTCGCTGACGCGCGGCATCATCCGCGACTTGTTCTCGACGAAGGTCGACCGCCTCACCGTGGACTCGAAGCAGGTCTACAATGAGATCGTCGAGTATCTCCAGGGCATCGCGCCGGAGCTCATCGATCGCGTCGGCCTGCACGAAGACAAGGTGCCGCTGTTCGACAAGGAGCAGATCGAGCCCGAGATCCGCGACCTCTTCAAGCGCCGCTGCGACCTGCCCAGCGGTGGCTATTTGATCATCGAGCCGACCGAGGCGCTGGTCTCGATCGACGTGAACTCCGGCCGGTTCACCGGCAAGAAGGATCCGGAGAAGACGGTCACCAAGACGAACATGGAAGCCGCGCGCGAGATCGCGCGTCAGCTGCGGCTCCGGGACGTGGGCGGCATCATCGTCTGCGACTTCATCGACATGGAGTCGAAGGCCAATCGCGACCGTGTGCTGCAGGAGCTGCGCACGCACCTCGGTCGCGACCGCGCCCGCACGAAGGCTTACGCGGTCAGCGACCTCGGCCTGATCGAGATGACCCGCCAGCGCGTGCGACAGAGCCATTTCCACGCGATGACCGAAGCCTGTCCGATCTGCAATGGCACGGGCCGCGTGTTCACCGCCGAGACCATCGTGCGGCGGATGGAGCGTGCCGTGCGCCGCTTGGCCAGCGAGGGCCGGCGCGAAGCGGTCATCGTGAAGCTGTATCCCGAGACGGCGATGTACCTGCTCGAGAACGAGAAGGACCTGATTCCCAAGCTGGCCAAGCAGGTCGGCTTCGGGCTTGAGATGCGGGATGATCCGCTCTTGAAGCCGGACGAGTTCAAGCTCGTGGTGAAGGGGGCGGGGCGGGACATTACTTCCCAGTACGCGGTCGCCTAACCGTCTCCCGGGCTGGGAGACGTGGGAGGGGGACAGGGGCGGGGGTCGAGAGACGAAAATGGGGGAGACGGGCAGGGAGACGGGGGACGTCTCCCGAACCTCGCGCCTCTTCCCCCCGTCTCTCGCATTCGCCTATCCCAGTCCCCGCCCGTGCCCCCGTGTAACCTCTCCCACTGCAAAGACTTGACCCGAGCCGGTCGAGCGGATATTCTTCTAGGCTCGCATCAATCCATCTAGCTGAGTTCCCAATGTCGTACGCAATCTTCCGCTCCGGCGGCAAGCAGTTCCGCGCCGAAAAGGGCAGCACGCTGCGTCTCCCCACCCTCCCGGGTGAGGCGGGCGCGACCGTCGAGTTCAACGAAGTGCTCCTCGGCTCTGACGGCTCGGCCGTCAAGGTCGGCGTGCCGACGCTCAAGGGCGCCTCGGTCACCGCTGAGATCGTCAAGCACGGCCTCGGCGACAAGATCATCGTG
>PNKF01000140.1 GCA_013822285.1 Gemmatimonas sp. | reverse complement strand
AAGACCAAGCCCTGGGTGAAGACCTCGCTGGCGCCGGGCTCGAAGGTCGTGCGCGACTACTTCGACAAGGCCGGCGTGCAGCCGGCGCTCAACACGCTGGGCTTCCAGATCGTCGGCTACGGCTGCACCACGTGCATCGGCAACTCTGGTCCGCTGCCGGAGACGATCAGCAAGGCGATCGACGACGGTAAGCTCACGGTGGCGGCGGTGCTCTCGGGCAATCGCAACTTCGAAGGCCGCGTGAATCCGCAGACGCGCTTCAACTACCTCGCGTCGCCGCCGCTGGTGGTCGCGTACGCGCTGGCGGGTCGTGTTGACATCGATCTCGACACGGAGCCGCTGGGCATCGGCACGAATGGCCCCGTGTTCCTCCGCGACATCTGGCCGTCGCCGAAGGAAGTCGAGGACGTGGTGCTCTCGAGCGTGAAGCGCGAGCAGTTCGAGAAGGAGTACGGCGACGTGTTCGGTGGCGACGCCGAGTGGAAGGCGATCGCGGCACCGACGGGCAACCGCTACGCCTGGGACGACAAGTCCACGTACGTGAAGCACCCGCCGTACTTCGAGGGCATGTCGAAGACCGCGCCGGGCGTGAAGCCGATCGCCAAGGCTCGCGTGCTCGGCATGTTCGGCGACTCGATCACCACCGACCACATCTCGCCGGCAGGTTCGATCGCCGAGAAGTCGCCGGCGGGCGTGTGGCTCAAGTCGCTGGGCGTGGAGAAGAAGGACTTCAACTCGTACGGCGCGCGCCGCGGCAACCATGAGGTGATGATGCGCGGCACCTTCGCCAACATCCGCCTCAAGAACGACCTCACGCCGGGCATGGAAGGCTGGTGGACGCGCACGGCGCCGAACGCCGAGCCGACGAGCTTCTATGAGGCGTCGATGGCCTACCAGGCCGCCGGCACGCCGCTGGTGATCATCGCCGGCAAGGAGTACGGCACCGGCTCAAGCCGCGACTGGGCCGCCAAGGGCACCGCGCTGCTCGGCGTGCGCGCCGTGATCGCCGAGAGCTTCGAGCGCATCCATCGCTCGAACCTCGTGGGCATGGGCGTAATCCCGCTGGAGTTCGTGAATGGCGAGACGCGGCAGTCGCTGGGGCTCACGGGCTTCGAGGAAATCACCATCGAAGGCATGAGCGACAGCATGAGCCCGCGCGCGACGCTGACCGTCAAGGCGGGTGACAAGACCTTCCAGGTGCGGAGCCGGATCGATACGCCGGAGGAGATGAACTACTACCGGCATGGGGGGATCCTCCACTACGTGCTTCGTCAGCTGGCGAGCTAGGCTTATAACTGCAGCTGTAAGCTCTAAGCTGTAAGCTGGAAGGAGGGGCTTCGATTCTTTCGAGGCCCCTCTGTTTTTCGCTCCCCCCTCTCTCGTGCAGTAGCCCTTTCTTACAGCTTACAGCTTATAGCTCTAAGCTTCGCCGTCTCCCCTCTCCCCCAAAGAGTGATACGAGTCCTCTGGAACCCCGCCTCCGGCCGCGGCCGCGGTGCCCTGCTCTTCCCGCGGCTCCGCGCCGCCTTCGAGGCGCAGGGCATCACCGACTTCGTGCAGACCCAGCGCGAGGGCGACGAGGCGCGGCTGGTGCGCGAGGCCATCGCCGACGGCGTGCAGACGCTGGTCGTCGCGGGCGGAGACGGGACCTGGGGCAAGAGCGCCGTGGCGTTGGCGCAGGCGGGTTCGCCGGCGCGCATGGCCTTTGTCGCGGCGGGCACGGGCAACGACTTCGCCAAGAACCTGCGCGCACCGGCGACCGATGTGGAGGCGATGGCCGCCTTGGTCGCGAGCGGCGGCGTAGAGCGCCGCGTGGACTTGGGCCGCGTCGACGGCAACTGGTTCGCCAACGTCGCGGGCTTCGGCTTCGACGTCGAAGTGCTCATGGCGACGAAGGGCTCGCGGGTGTTGCGTGGGCCTGCGGTGTACGTGGCGGCCGCGCTGGGGCAGCTCTTCAGCTTCGGCGGCATTCCCGTCCGCATCGGGGGCGTGGCGTCGATCTTCGCCGCGCGCCGGTCACGACTCATGCTGGTCTTCGCCAACGGCAAGGAGTTCGGCGGCGCCTTCAAGATCGCACCGATGGCGCGGGTGGATGACGGCAAGCTCGACGCGGTGGTCTTCGAGGATGGCATCAAGCTGGGGCGACTCGCGCTGTTGGCGCGCGCACTGGGCGGCACGCATATCGGCCACCCGAAAGTCTTTCACAAGGCCGGCGCCGAGTTCGAACTCGAGTTCGATGGCCCCCCAGCGTACGAACTGGACGGGGACCTGCACTTGGCCCCGTCCAGAGTCGTGACCGTGGCATCGCTGCCCGGTGTGTTGCGGGTCCTCGATTCGCCAGCGTGAAACCCCTCCGGCAAGCACGCCGGACGAATCGGGACCCGCAGTCTGCGTCCGCTCCGCTCGTACTACTGGTCCGACAGGTTCAGCGCACGGCGGCGGCCCGCATCACGCGCACCGCATCTCGCCGATTGTTGACGCCGAGGCGACGGAAGATCTGCTCCATGTGCCGCCGCACCGTGTGCAGGCTGATGCCCAGGGACTCGGCGATCTGCGCATTCCGCATGCCCTGCGCGAGGCAGTCGGCCACCTGCTGCTGGCGAGCCGTCAGATCATCGGGCGCCTGATCCGGCAGGAGCTCCACACGGAGCGACGCTCCCGCCAGGCGCGTCGCCACGACGCGCACGGTGCCCGGCTGCGACGCGAGCATACGCGTCTCGGCGCTGGGGGTGGCCGCGATGACATCGGCGGAGTCGGGATCGCGGATGACCACGTCGAGACCGAGGCGCGCGAAAAGCGCGGTCACCTCGTGCGCGATGCCGATCGGCACGGCAGATTGTGCATGCGTCGCTGTAATCATGTGAACCATTCGCCTCGCTAAGTGTTTTCTTCCATATACCCTGTCGCCGACCCCACTCCCGGACCTACCATGACTTCGACTTCTCTTCGGTTTTCTCTCGCCGCCGTTGCACTGTTGATCGGTGCGGCCAGCCTCGGTGCCCAGCAGGCCGGTCCGGCTGGCGGCCCCAAGGTTGGGGACCTCGCACCGGATTTCACCCTGCCCGCGGCTACGATGAATGGGGTGAGTCAATCGCCCGTCAAACTGTCCGACCTGAGGGGTCAGACGGTCGTCATTGCGTTCTATCCTAGGGCCCGGACCAGGGGCTGTACGGTCCAGATGCAGACATATCGCGACCAATTCTCGACACTGTTCAACAATGGACAGGGTGTGACCGTCCTTTCTGTCAGCACGGACCCCGTCGACACCATTGCGGCCTGGGCGCGGGACGAGAAGTTCCCCATGACCTTCCTGTCGGACCGTGAAGCCACGGTCGGCCAGCTCTATGACGTGAAGTACCCGGCCATGAACCTCCTCCGCCGCGTGCTGTTCGTGGTCGGGCCGGACGGTCGGATCAAGCACATCATGCGTCCGTTCTCCGAACTCTCGGCTGACTCCTATGTAGAACTCGGAAACGCCGTGAAGGCCGCGCGCGGGCAGTAGTCGCTTAGACTTCCTGCGTCCCGGGGGCCACGCCGAGTATCCTTCGGCGTGGCCCCTTCGCATTCCTCGCTCCTGCGCATCTATGAGGCCGCGCTCGCCGCGGCCTCGCCGTCCGAGACGGTGCGCCGCGCGCTAACCGAGCGTGAAGTGACACTCGAGCTCGGGCGCGATCGGCCGCATTGGATTCTCGCGGTCGGAAAGGCGGCGCCAGCCATGGCACAGGCGGCGCTCGAAGGTTGCCAGCAGCGCGGACTGCACGTCGCGGGCGGGCTGATCGTCGGACAGACAGCCGACGAGGGCGCAACGCTCGAGATGGTCGCGGGCGACCACCCCGTCCCCGGCGTGCGCTCTCGCCACGCTGCCGATCGCGTCGCCGCCTTCGCCGAACGCGTCGGTCGCGACGACGTCGTCATCGCCTGCATCTCGGGCGGCACCTCAAGCCTGATCGGCGCGCCCATCGCCGGCATCCGCAGCGAGGACCTGGCCACGCTCCACGCCCTGCTGCTCGGCGCCGGCGTCCCGATCGGCCGCATCAACGCGGTGCGCAAACGCTTTTCGCGCTGGGGGGCCGGCCGGCTCGCCGCCGCGCTCGACTGCGCGAGGGTCATTCCGATCCTTCTCGCGGACGTGCCCAATGAGGATCCCGCGATGATCGGCTCGGGCCCGCTCTCGCCCGACCCGCTCGAAGCCTGGCAAGTGGAACGCATCCTGCGCGACGCCAAACTCGCCATGCAGGTGCCGCTCTCGATCGCCTCGACGCTCGGTGCGATGCGCGCCGAAGCCGTGGCCGAGACGCCGAAACCGGGCAGCGAGGTCTTTGCGCGCGTGGAAGACCCGTTCATCGTCGGCAACAACGCGGCGCTCGAGGCGGCTGCGGCCGAGGCGACGCGCGCGGGCTATGCGCCGGTCCTGCTCTCGCACACGATCCTCACCGGCGATGCGACGGCCGCCGGACGCGCGATCGCGCACGCCGTGGCCCGCGCGCGTGCCGGCAGTTGCCTCATCTGGGGCGGCGAGACCACCGTGCACCTTCCCGACGACCACGGACTCGGCGGACGCTGCCAGCAGCTGGCGCTCTCGGCGGCACAGACACTCGACGACCTCGGCGTGGCCGCCGCGCTCCTCGCCGCGGGCACCGACGGTCGAGACGGCCCGGCGCCGGCCAGCGGTGCCCTCATCGATGGCAACAGCTGGCGGCGCAGCCGTGCGACAGGCGCCGAGCCGGCGCGTGCCCTCGCGCGCTGCGATGCATATGGTGCGCTACTCGCCGCCGACGCGATTCTCCCCGCGCGCGAAACGGGGACCAACGTGATGGATATCGTGGTAGCGGTGCGGGAGCGATAGGGCGAAATTCCGCCCTATGAGCACCCGAGCCCCGTTTACCGTCGCCGTCATCCAGGACGGCGTCCTCGATACCGCGCAGAAGACCCTCGACGCGACGGTCGTCCGCATCCGCGACGCCGCCAAGAAGGGCGCGCAGGTCATCTGCCTGAAGGAACTCTTCAACGCGCCGTACTTCTGCAAGAAGCTCGACAGCTCGCGCTTCGACCTCGCGGAGCCGATCGATGGCCACACCGTCACCACGCTGAGCAAGCTCGCCAGGGAGCTCGCGGTGGTGCTCGTCGTGCCGATCTACGAGAAGCAGGGGCCGGGCGTGTATCGCAACAGCGCCGTCGTGATCGACGCCGACGGCACGCCGCTGGGCGTGTATCGCAAGATGCACATCCCGCATGACCCGCTGTTCGAGGAGAAGTACTACTTCGCACCGGGCGAGAGCGACAATCCGGTGCAGCCCGCCGGCCTGCGCGGCCCCAGCGCCGAAGCCGGTGGCTTCATGGTGTGGAAGACGCGCTACGCGACGATCGGCGTGCTGATCTGCTGGGACCAGTGGTATCCCGAAGGCGCCCGCATCACCTCGCTGCTCGGGGCCGACATCCTGTTCTACCCGACGGCGATTGGCTGGCACCCGGCCGAGAAGGCCGAGTGGGGCGCGGCGCAGGCGGATGCCTGGCGCACGGCGCAGCGCGCGCACGCGATCGCCAACGGCGTGTTCGTCGCGGCGCCGAATCGCGTGGGCTTCGAGCCTGAGGCCGGCACCGATGGCATCGAGTTCTTCGGGCACAGCTTCATCGTCGATCCCTACGGGCGCTACATGGCGCAGGCGGGCACCGAGGAGACCACGCTGATCGCGACCTGCGATCCGGGCCTCATCGAGTACACGCGTCGCAACTGGCCGTTCTTGCGCGATCGCCGCGTGGACGCCTACGAGCCGATCCTCGCGCGCTGGATCGGGCACTGATGCCGGCATCGACGACGAGCGAGAGCCCCGCACGATGAGCGCTGCGAAGAAGTCCGCGCCGCATGCGGCGCCGGGCGCCGTGCGCTGGCCCGCCGAATGGGAGCGTCACGACGCCACCTGGATTTCCTGGCCGCACC
>PNKF01000139.1 GCA_013822285.1 Gemmatimonas sp. | reverse complement strand
GAAGAACATCCAGCCGGCCGACGGGCCCTTGCCCGCGCGGGCGAGGTCGTAGTTGAAGCCCGGCACGATGAGCTGGAAGGCGATGTCCATCTTGCCCGGCTTGTCGGCCGTGATGAACGAGATCTGCCCGCGGAACTGCGCCTTGTACTCGGTGATCGGCACGTCGCGGTTGGGCACCGGGATCGAGAAGCGCGTCGACGAGACGATGTACTCGGTGTTTTCGGTGACGAAGGGCGAGGCGTGGTTGCCCGCGGCATTCGGGATCTCGAGGATCTCCGAGGTCTCGAAGGTCGTGAGATCGACGCGGGCCACGCGCGGCGTGTTGTTGCCATTCACGAAGAGCCAGCGGCCGTCGTCCTCGCCGTTGGTCTGCGAGAGCGCCGTGTGGTGGAGATCGTCCCAGGGAATGAAGCCGTAGGAGCTCTCGAGCATCGGCTTGGTCTCTTCCGAGTAGCCCCAGCCGTTCTCGGCGTTCTGCGAGAACACGGGGATGACCTTCAGGAGACGACCCGAGGGGATGCCGTACACGCCGACCTGGCCCGAGAAGCCGCCGGAGAGGAAGGCATACAGCTCGTCGTACTCACCCGGCGCGACGTAGGTGCGCTGGGCGTTGCCGGCAGCACCGGCGAGTGATGATGTGCGGTTGCCCGCACAGGCATACCCGATCCCGACGGCTCCGAGGAGCGCGACGCCGAGGATCAGGCGGTTGCGGGAGAGGGACGGCATAGGACGTCTCCAGAAGGAAGGGGGTGGATCCAGCGGGTGCTGATGGAGGTGGCTTGCGCTGGACGAACTAAAGGTGCATTTTACTTGCACCTTTCATCCAGTCCGAATTCACCGGATTTGGCATCGGGGTTTCCCTGAGGGGGTAAGTTCCGAGTATGCGACTGACCCGACACACCGACAACGCGCTGCGCGCGCTCATCTACCTCGGCATCCACACCGACGAGGCGCCGGCACGGATTACCGACATCGCCCGCCGCATGGGCATGAGCGAAGACCACCTCGCGAAGGTCATCGCGCGGCTCTCGCAGCTGGGCTACGTGGAGACCATCCGCGGGCGCGACGGCGGCGCACGGCTAGCCCGTCCCGCCGCGGAGATCATCGTCGGCGCGGTGGTCCGCGCGACCGAGGACAATCTCAACTTGGTCGAGTGCTTCGACCCCGAGACCAACCAGTGCCCGACCGCGCCGGCCTGTGCCTTGGCGCCGGCGCTGGATGAGGCGCTGACCGCGTTCCTCGCGGTGCTCGATCGCTACACGCTGGCCCATCTCGTCGCGAAGCCGCGCGCCCTCACGCGGCTCCTCGTCGCCTAATTCCACTCCCGTCCGTCATCCCGACTCATGGATTGGTTCGTCCGCAGCTTCCTGAAAGGCAGCCTCGTCTGGCTGTCGCTCGCCGTGCTCTTGGCCCTGACGATGGCCTTCGTGCCCTCGCTCACGGTGTACCGCACCGCGCACCTGCACATGGCGCTGCTGGGCTTCGTGGGGCAGATGATCTACGGCGTGGCGCTGCACGTGATCCCGCGCTTCTTCGGACAGCCGTTGGTGCATCGGCGGCTGGCCGAAGTGCAGTTCTGGGCGGCGCAGATCGGGCTGACGGCGCTGGCCTCGGGCTTCATCTCACGCGTGCATGGCCTACCCTTCGCGACGGCGCTGATTGCCACGGGGGGCACGTTGAGCGCGGTGGGAGCCGGCTGCTTCGTGATCAATGTGTGGCGGACGATCGACGCGAGTCCGATGTCGGCGGTGCATGCGAAGGCGGAGAGAGGGTTGCCGACTCTGCCGCAGGCGGATGCACACTAGGACTGCAGATGTAAGACGTAAGATATGAGACGGGAGTGGAGCAGCCGCGTACGCCAGCCACGGTCTCTACCGCCGTATCCCTTATTCCAGCGTGAGACCGGCCCCAAACCCGTAGCGTACGCCGTGCTTCGCGAATAGATCCACCAAGCGCCGCAGTCCCAGTCCCATTACGCTGAAGTAGTCGCCGTCGACGCGCTCGACGATGGTCGCGCCCCAGCCCTGGATGCCGTAGGCGCCGGCTTTATCCATTGGCTCGCCGGTCTCTACATACGCGGCGATTTCGGCGTCCGTGAGCTTACGGAACGTCACGCCCACCTGCTCCACGGCGCTCTCGATGCGCTCGCCATGGGCGACGGCGATGCCGGTGCAGACCGTGTGGCTACGTCCGCTGAGCCGCTGCACCATCGCGCGGGCATCGGCGGCGTCGACGGGCTTGCCGAGGATGTCACCGTCGACGACGACGGTGGTGTCGGCTGCGATCACGTAGGCGTCTGGATGCTTGCTCGCGATCACCGCGGCCTTCTCGCGGGCCAAGCGCTCCGTGTATGGCACCGCCTGCTCGCCGGGCCGCACGTCCTCGTTGATGTCGGCGGGCATGATCTCGTGATCGATGCCGACCAGGGCGAGCAACTCACGCCGCCGTGGCGACTGTGAGGCCAGGATGATGCGCAGCGTCATTTCTCGAGCCAGAGGGTGACAGGTCCGTCGTTGACCAAGGCGACATCCATCATCGCGCCGAACTCGCCGGTCTCCACCTGCAGACCGCGCTCGCGCAGCAGCGTGATGAAGCGTTCGTAGAGCGGAATCGCCAGCTCGGGCCGAGCGGCGTCGATGAAGCTCGGACGCCGGCCCTTCTGGGCATCGCCATACAGCGTGAACTGCGACACGACCAGCACGCGACCGCCGACGTCGTCGAGGCCGAGGTTCATCTTGCCGTCGGCATCGGCGAACAGCCGCAAGCCGTGAACCTTGTCGGCCATCCACACGAGCCGCGCTTCGTCATCGTCGTGCGTGAAGCCAACGAGCAGCAGGTAGCCGCGGTCGATCTGGCCGGTCACCCGCCCAGCGACCGTGACCGACGCCGAGGATACCCGCTGGAGCAGGAGGCGCATGGGCCGTCAGGACAGCGCGAGGCGCCGCTGCACGTGGGGCGACAACAGGTGATCGCGGCGACCAATCATCACTTCGCCGTCGTCCGCGCCCAGTCCCAGCCTTCCATGCCGCGCGCGTTCACGGCCTTCACGGCCACATGCCAGCCCTCACGCAGCGAGTTGAGCACCGCGCGCGGATTGGTCGCCGTCGCGCTGTACTGCATCGGGTTCGACGGCGGCCCGTAGCGGATCAGGTAGCGCGTCACGCCACGCTCACGCGCCCGATTCCAGGTCACCGTGTTGCCCTGCGCCACCAGACCGGTGAGGCGCGACGGGCTCGACGCCATGTACATGATCGTCGCGACGGTGGTCTTGCTGGTCTCCGTCAGCTGGCGGTGGTTGATCGTCTCGAGGACGTCATGCACCTGGTGGTAGTGCGGGTTGCCGAGGATGGGGTACGAGCCGATGCCCGCGATGATGTCGCCCCAGGCGTCGTACAGCGCCTGCGCGTCCGTGCTCTTGTAGTAGAACGCGTCGTAGGTAATGAGCTCGGAGAACTGGATGGCCGCGGCATGCTGCACGTCACGCAGGCCGGGGTTCGAGTAGCGGATGGTGTTGTCGATGCGGTGGTCGTTGGACCAGCCCATCATGTCGTTGTTCAGCGCGCCGACCACGGTGATCGAGTCCTTCATCACGCGGCCGAACTCACGCGCGCCGCGCAGCCCGGCTTCCTCGCCGGTGAACGCGACGAACATCACCGTCGCCGGCAGCGGACGCTTGGCCAGCACGCGCGCCGCTTCGAGGATCATCGCCGTGCCCGAGGTGTTGTCATCCGCGCCGGGGCCTTCGGCCCGCGAGTCGAAGTGCGCGCCGACGACGTACACGAGCTCGGGATTCTCCGTGCCAGGAATCGTCGCCAGCACGTTCGCGACCTCGATCTCGCTGCCCGCCACCGTCTTGAAGCGCTGCAGGCGCGTCTGCAGGCCGAAGCTGCGGTACTGCTCCTCCAGCCAGTTCGTCGCCCGCCAGTTGCCCGGCTGCGTGATGTGCTTGGAGTCGAAGCTGAACAGCTGCTTCTGGTACTCATAAATGCGGCCGGTGCTCACCTCACTCGTCGCTGCGCGCACCTGCGCCGCGATCGGCGCAAACAGGCGCTGGCCATTGGCACGCAGCGCGCGCTCCGCCGTGAGGTTCGAATCCACGCGCGCCACCAGCTGCTGGCGCGAGACCTTCTGCGTGAGGTCCATCATCCAGAGGTGACGATGCGGCGTGACGGTATCGCCGTCGCGCTCCGTGACGATCGCCACGCGCGAGCCATCGGGGCTCACCGCCCACTCGTACTCCGGGGCGACGGTGCGCACGGAGTTGTTGTGGTGCAGGCGCGTGCGCGAGCCGCTACGCAGGTCATACAGATACGAACGCTGGTGACGGCCCTCGCCCATGACGCCGAGCAGCAGCGAGTCGCTGATGAAGCGCGGCGAGTGGTCGTGCTGGATCTCCCGCGTGACGCGCATCGGCTCGCCACCATTGGCCGACACCACGAACAGCTCCCAATCCTCACGCAGCATCGTCGGATACGCGACGAAGGCGCCCGTCGGCGAAATGGCCGGGGCCTGGAAGCGCCCCGTGATGGTCACGAGATCGCGGACCGGCCCGTCATCGCGACGCATGCGCAGCCGCGCCACTTCACCGCCCGGCTCGATCCAGGCCAGCGCACGACCATTCGCGCTCCAGGTCGGCATGATGCCGCCTTCGACCGGTCCGATCTCATTGCCACGGAGCTCGGCGAACGCCGTGTTCCGCGACTGCTGCGCGAAGCCCGGCACCTGACGCGCGAAGGCCCCGCGCTCCCCCAGCAGCACGAGCAGGCGACGGCCATCGGGCGAGCGCAGCAGCGAAACCGGCTGATGCGCTCCGGTGCTCACCGAGGTCCAGCGTCCCTCGCCGACGGTGTACACGAGCAGGCGCGCGGTGGAATCGCCCGGCGTGCCGGCGAGCATCGCCACGCGCACGGGATTGCTACCGAAGGCCGTCACCTGCGTGATGGCAGGCGCATCCACGTTCACGCGCTCCGGGCCGCGCACGCCGGCGACGAGATAGTTGAACGCCGCCGCGGAGGATTCGCCGAGTCCGACCCAGGCGATGGTCCGGCTATCGGCGCCGAAGCTTGGGCCGAAGCCGGGAGCATCGAGTGCCTCCTGATTGCCGGTGGCCGCCTTCACGCTCACGCGACGCTGCGCGCCGACACCGGTGGTGTAGGCGAGGTAGCGGCCATCCGGCGACCACAGCGGCGCCGCGGCATTCTCGGCGACCAGCGCGGTGGTGTAGATCTCGCCCGTGAGCTCGGCCACGCGATCGTGGAAGGCATCCGCGTCCGACGCGGCGAGCACGCGCTTCAGCTCGACGAGCGCGGTGTCGAACTTGCCGGCGTCCCAGAGGAAGTAGGCGTTCTCGTAGCGCTGCGCCGTGGTCATGGCGGGGCGCGGCGCGGCGGCCGGAGCGGCGGCACGCGGCGCGGTGGGCTGCTGGGCGAGGACCGGGCCAGCGGCCGCGGCAAGGAGGGCGAAGGCAAGCGTCGAACGGCGCATCTGGCGGGCTCCCGTGGGTTTTTCTGCTGGCTGGAAGCTAGCCGTTGGCGGGCCTGCTTCAAACTCCGAGCCGTGGGATGGCACGGGCAACTGATGCCACGGAGGCACAGAGGCTCGGAGGTTGCACGGAGGACTGCAAATGCCTTGGGGGCTCGAACCGATGTCTCGGTTCGAGCCCCCTGAACGCGCCACAAGCGCAATCCTCTGTGTCTCTGTGCCGCTGTGGCAAATTCGCAGAACGGAGCCAGTGCGCTACTCGACCGTCACCGACTTGGCGAGGTTGCGCGGCTGGTCCACGTTCGCGCCGCGCTTCACGGCGATGTAGTAGGCGAGCAGCTGCAGCGGCACCGACGCCAGCACCGGCGTGAGCATGTCCACCGTCTCGGGGATGCGGATCTCGTGGTCCACCAGCCCCTCGAGGGCCGGCTCGTCGCGCGAGGTGATGATGATCGTCTTGCCGCCGCGCGCCTTCACCTCCTGGATGTTCGACACGAGCTTGTCGAACACGCCGTCGTGCGGCGCGATGAACACCACCGGCATCTTCTCGTCGATCAGCGCGATCGGCCCGTGCTTCATCTC
>PNKF01000138.1 GCA_013822285.1 Gemmatimonas sp. | reverse complement strand
CCGGTACTCCGGCGCCACGCGCATGTCGTAGCCGTAGGCGGAGACGCCGTAGGAGACGACGCCCTCGCGCATCTGGGAGCTCTCGAAGGGCTCGATCATCCCCTTCTTGGCCTGCTCGATGATCCAGCGGTCGTTCTTGATGGACACGGTGTGGTCGGTGGAAGTGGGGCCTGGCCGCTCGGAGGGAAATCTGCCCCGTCGCCCCGCCGCCCGAAACCCCGTCAGAAGCGCCAGTTGACCCCTGCGTATAGCGCCCGTCCGCTCCGCGTGGGGCTGATGCGCCACTGTACACGACGCGAGGACATCCGGCTGGCCGCGCCGCCTTGGAGCGCGCTGATGCCCGAGAGTGCCGACGCGAGCCCGACGCCTCCCGTGGCCGCGCGGAGTCCGCTGGACTCGTTCGAGACCACGGCCAAGGCCACCGTGGTGAATCCAACAATCAGATTGGCGGCAGGAAGCACGCGCGAGCCTCGGCCCACCGACGTCAGGTGCTGCGTCAGCAGCAGCACCCCAGACGCTCCCAACGCGCCGCCGAGTGCGGTGGCGTCGACGATCTGCTCCACGTTGTCGCCGGGAGGGAAATCGTAGGGAACCCCTGGCGGATTGGGCCGCGGTATGACGGGGACGGGCGGCTCGATGGGCTCATACGACGGCTGAATGCGCGCCGCCTCCTCCAGCGTCAGCCCATGAGCCTCAAGCCAGGCGCCCACCTCGGCGTCGCCCTGCAGCTCGAGCACCCGCACATGATTGTCCGCAGCGGCAATCCGCCGCGCGAGCGCTTCGTATCCGGTGACGGCCATCAGATGCCCGACGGCGCAGTGGACGTCAGTCGCCGGGTCGATGAAGTATGGAACCCGCTCACCGGGAAAGTCGCGGTTCACGGGAAAGCGCCCCGCGTCCCGATAGGCTCGAAGCGCGTCGATGGCCGCCGCCCGCCGCTGGCGCTGTTCGGGGGTCAGGCGCGAGAGATCACGGCGATCGAGGAGGCGCAGCGCGCCGTCGAGGTGCCGCACCACGTGCCGCTGAGCCGTGGTCTGCGCCGCGCCGACGTGTGCAGCAACGGGCATCTCGAGCGACGGGTCGACACGGTCTGCCTGCGTGAGGAACGCGACGAAGCCGAGTAGGAGCGCGACAAGCAGCATGCGGACCTCACAGAGGGCGGGAACCAGGATCGCTCTAGATACTACCTGCGCCGCGTGGCTTCCGTGACTCGGCTCACGACGGCGGCCCCGAGCATCTGCCCACGGCGTCTGAGACCTGACAGTCGGCGACAGGCGAAATACCTTTCTGTCCAATGCGCCAGACACATTCTCTCGTAATCGCGGTCCTCGCCTCATTGCTCGCGGCACCTGCTGCGGCCCAGGCGACCGCCGGCACGTCGGGTGGAGGCGCCGCCGCATCGGCCACCGCTCCCGCGGCCAACCCGCGCGACGTCGAGTCCATCGATGCCATCATGGCGGCCATCTACGACGTCATTTCGGGGCCGGCCGGCCAGCCTCGCGATTGGAATCGCTTCCGCTCGCTGATGTCCCCGCACGCGCGGCTGATCCCGACGGGCATCAGCCGCGCGACCGGGCAACGCGTGCATCGTGCGCTGACCGCTGACGAGTACGTCGCGCAGGTCGGACCACAGCTCGAGCGCGACGGCTTCTTCGAGCGCGAACTCGGTCGCAAGGTGGAGCGCTACGGGAACATCGTGCACCTGATGAGCGCCTACGATTCGAAGCGCAGGCCGCAGGACGCGGAGCCCTTCACGCGTGGCGTCAATAGCGTCCAGCTGTGGTTCGACGGCACGCGCTGGTGGGTGGTGACGATCTTCTGGGAAGCCGAGACGCCGGCGACGCCGATTCCCGCGGAGCTGCTGCGGGGCCGTCCGTGAGAGCGGTTCGCGCGAGCGTCGCGGCCACGTTGCTGCTCGCCGCCTGCGAACAGGTGCGGCCGCCGAGTGACGACGCGGTGTTTGTCGATGGCTCCGAAGTCGGCGATTTGCGCGGCGCCAACATGCGTGAGGCCTCGGGCCTGACCGCATCGCCCGCGCATCCCGGCGCATTCTGGCTCCACAACGACTCAGGCAACGAGCCCGAGCTGTTCCTGATCGACGCCACCGGCAGCGCGAAGATGCGCGTGCGCGTGCAAGGCGCGTCCAATCGTGACTGGGAAGACATCGCGCACCGCGGCGATACGCTGTTCATCGCCGAGACGGGCGACAACGGGGCGCGCTGGGACACGTCGTACGTGTATGCCGTGATCGAACCCAAGTCGCCCGCCGACAGCACGGCAGCGGTCGTCGCGAGCTTCCCGTTCCAGTATCCGGACGGTCCCCGTGATGCGGAGACCTTGCTGATCGATCCGATCAGCGGCGACTGGTTCATCGTGACGAAGCGCGAAGATCGCTCGCGCCTGTATCGCTATCCCGCGCCGCAGCGTCAGGGCGTCCTCGTCACCGTCGAGCGCATGCCGGTCGACTTCGGGTTCAGGCTCGCAGTGGGTGGCGATGTCTCGCCCGATGGCAGTGAAGTGCTCGTGAAGACCTACGACGCGGTCTACTACTGGGAGCGCGAGGCCGGAGAGTCGCTGGATCGCGCGCTCAGCCGGCCGCCGAAGCAGCAGCCATATACGGCGGAGCGGCAGGGCGAAGCGCTTGCCTTCGCGTTGGATGGCAGCGCGTACTACACCACCTCAGAGGTGGAACTGGACGTACCGCAGTTCTTGCTGCGCTACGCGCGGAAGTCGTCGCCGCGCTGACGCGGCGACGACTTCGCCCTTGACCTTTACGGCAGCGAATCCCGTCGCGCCTTGAGGCGCGCATTCTGCGGAAACGCTGCGATCGCGGCATCAAGCTCCGTCTTCGCCGCATCGGGCTGGCCCATCGCGACCCAGATCTCCGCCGCGAGCAACGCACGACGCGGCGCCAAGCGCGCGTCATCGCTGCGCACGCCAATGCCATTCAACGCCGCCATGGCGTCCGCCGGCTGCGCGCGATCGCGCAACAGCGACTCGGCACGGAGGAACTGGACCGTCGTGTCGGTCGGGAAGCGCCGCGCCATCTCGTCGACAAGACGCGCCGCGTCCTCGCTGCGCTTCTCGCGGCGATCCACCTGCGCCTGCGCGTGCAGGCCGGCCAGCAGCAGGCGACTCACGTCGGCGTCCTCGCCGCTGCGCAGGCCGGGGCCACCCGCGTAGTTATAGACGAGCTCGCCACCGAGGTGCGCCGTGCGCACCAGCGCCACGCTGCCCCACACGCCCACGACGGCCGCCGCAATGTGCGCGCCACGCACGAAGCGCTGCGTGCGCGCCGATACCGACAGTCCCAGCGCCGTCGCTTCGATCACCAGCAGGCCGAGGAAGATGCGCTCGACCCACTCGGCCGCCTCTTCGTGCTCGATCACCATCGGCCGCACGCCAGGAATGCGCTCCACCGGGCCATGCGCGGCATCACCGGACTTCACGGCGACGATCGTCGCGACCGTCCCCATCAAGATGAGTACCGCCGCCGCGTGATTCGTGAAACGAAGGCGCCCCGTGAGGCTGACGAGGCGGAACAGCACGCCGACCAGCATGAGCGCAACGGCGAAATGCACGACCTGCGGATGGAGTTGTGCGAGCGTAGGCATCGGAGGGGTGGTGGGAACGACGCGAGCGCCGGCACCAGGTTGATGCCGACGCTCGATGTTACGTCGTTCCGTGCCGCGATGTAAGCTAGAGAATCAGCGACGACGCCCGTAGTTGAGCGAGAGGCCGATGCCGAAGATCGGGTCGTCGAAGGACGCATTGAGCGGCAGGAGCACCGAGGGGCGCAGGCTCAGCGATTCGTTCATGACGAGCCCGAGCGCGAAGCCGACCGTGCCGTAGGTGTCGGAGAGATCATCGGGCGCGAACCCGCCGCGCACGGTGAACACGTCGCGCTGCACGCCGGCCTGCAGCGACGGCACCAGGGCGAAGCGCGCGCGTTGCACCAGGGGCCCACCCACGGCCAGCCCGAAGCCGTAGCTCTGCGTCGTCAGCTCACCGCCCATGCCGTTGTAGTCATCCGTCGGCAATCCGTACGACGCGCGGAGCAGGGGACAGGCTTGCAGCCGTCCGCTGGCGCTGACGGGCACTTGGTAGCCGAGGGAGCCGGAGAACCGGAGGTTCGCATCGCCGCCCCCGTTCGAATAGCTGTTGACCCCAACGCCCGCGAAGACCGTGTTGCTCCCGCTGACGAAGCTCGCGCCGAGTTCGTCGAAGTCGCTGGTGAAGGTGTAGCTGCCGCTCATCTGCAGGTGATTGGCGCTGAAGGACGCGTTGCCGAGACAGGCCTGGGCGGCGGCGAGGGTCGGCAGTGCGGCCGAGAGGGCCAGGGCAGGGATGATCGCGCGGAGCGAGAGACGCATGCGAGCCTCGAAAGGGGAAGTCATGAGCAAGCGCGGGATGGTACCCGACGTCTGCATCGAGGTTCACGCGCAATGCGGACGAACTGATTCGGGATTGGACGCCCAAGTCCAACGGAGACTACGAGTTGCCGTTGCAATGCGGGTGTTGTCGGGATAGTTTCCCACCCGAAAGTATGAAGCTCGTGAAATAATTCACGAATCGCGCTCCGACCCCCATCTCCCCCCGAATGGAACGGACGTATCTCCCCGTCCTGCTGCTGCTCGGATTTGTGGCCGTCAATGCGGTCCTGATCTTGGGCCTGTCGCATTATCTGACCCGTCACCGCCCGACGCCGGTCAAGCAGGAACCGTATGAGTCCGGCATGCCCGTCCTGGGCGATGCCCGCGAACGCTTCTCGGTGAAGTTCTACATGGTCGCGATGCTGTTCATCGTCTTCGACGTGGAGACGGTGCTGCTCGTGCCGTGGGCGGCGTATTTCCAGCAGCTCTCCTGCAAGGTGCCCCTCGTGAATGGGGTCTGTGCGCCTGAGCAAGTGACGTTCTATGGCTTCGGCACGATGGCGGTCTTCATGGCCGTGCTCGTGGCGGGCTTCATCTACGAGTGGAAGAAGGGAGCGATGCAATGGGATTGATCGCGCAGCCGGATCCGGCGACGGCGGTCTCGTACAATCCGCAGTCGCAGGACGGGTGGATCACCACCCGCCTCGATTTCCTCGTCAACTGGGGCCGCGCGAACTCGCTGTGGCCGATGCCTTTCGGCACTGCCTGCTGCGCGATCGAATTCATGGCCTCCGCGGCCTCGAAGTTCGACCTCGCCCGCTTCGGCATGGAGCGCATGAGCTTCTCGCCGCGCCAGAGCGACGTGCTCATCTGCGCGGGCCGCGTGCCGTTCAAGCTCGCGCCGGTGCTGCGCCGCATCTATCAGCAGATGCACCAGCCCAAGTGGGTGATCTCGATGGGCGCCTGCGCCTCGTCGGGCGGCATGTTCGACTCCTACGCCGTGGCGCAGGGCATCGACACCATCATCCCGGTCGACGTCTACGTGCCGGGCTGCCCGCCGCGGCCGGAAGGTCTCATCTACGGCATCATGATGCTGCAGAAGAAGGTCATGCAGGAGCGGATGAACAACGAGGCGCTGCGCGACGAACTCATCGTCGACCCGACCTCGCAGCTCTACATCCCGCCGTCCCGCATCGACGAGCTCTCCGAGCCGTTCGGGAACTCGGTCCATCAGACGCGGTCGGCCCCGTGAGCAAGCACAGCGCTCCTGCCTTCACGGTCGTGCGCCCCGGGAACCCCGGGGAGCAGCCGACCACCCCGACGAACGTCGCCCATCGCGGCGGCGCGATGAACCCCAGCGTCGAGGCGCTGCGGGCGCGCTTCGGTGCGGCGATCGGCCGCGCCGAAGTCGTCTGGGGCGAGACGACCGTGTACGTCGACCGCACGAAGGTCGCCGAGATCGCCGCCTGGCTGCAGGGCGATCCGGACCAGTCCTACGAGATGCTCGTCGACGTCACGGCCGTCGAGTATCGCGATGCGATGCGTGCGATCGAAGTCGTCTGGCATATCCGCTCGCTCAAGTTCCGTCGCTTCCTGCGCCTCAAGGCCGAACTGCCCAAGGACGGCAAGACGCCGCTCGCCGTGCCCAGCGTCTGGGGCGTGTGGAAGGCCGCGGATTGGATGGAGCGCGAGTGCTACGACATGTTCGGCATCGACTTCACC
>PNKF01000137.1 GCA_013822285.1 Gemmatimonas sp. | reverse complement strand
GCGCTTCCATTGGGAGTGGCGCGACACCGAGTACCTCCAGGTGAAGCACATGCAGGAGACCTTCCGCGCGATCATCGCCGAGATGGGTGGCGAAGTGTGGAGCAGCATGCCGACTCGCGAGCAGGGCTACGGCATCGCCAACGGCGGGGCAATCATCCACGAACTCGGCGGCGTGCGCATGGGCGCCACCGAGCGCGACTCGGCCCTCAACAGCAACTGCCAGGCCTGGGATTGCGACAATCTCTTCGTCGCCGACGGCGGACCCTTTGTCAGCCAAGCCGACAAGAATCCCACCTGGTCCATCATGGCACTCTCGATGCGAACCAGCGCCTACATCACGCAGCAGCGTCGCGCGGGGAGACTCTAAGATGAGCGAGATGAACCGTCGCGAGATGCTCGCGTCCATCGCGGCCGGTGCCGCGGCGCTGTCGATCCCCCGCGAGGGCATCGAAGCCGCCGCAGCGCATGCGCATGATGCCGTGGAGGCCGAAGCGATCGCCGAGCAGCAGGGCCGGCAGCAAGCCTACGTGCCGAAGCAATTCGTCGATGACGAATACCGCTTCGTCACGATCCTCGTGGACTATGTGATCCCGCGCGACGCGCGCTCGGGCTCGGCCACGCAGGCTGGCGTTCCGCAGTTCATGGACTTCATCCTCGGCGAGTACCCGAGCAATCGCACCTGGATGAAGGACGGCATCGCCTGGGTGAACGCCGAGTGCCGGCGTCGCTTCGACAAGGGATTCATCTCCTGCACCGACGCCGAGCGGCGCGAGCTGCTCGATGCGATCGCGTACCCGCGCAAGGCGCGCGCCGAGGATCGGCCGGGCGTGGAGTTCTTCAACCGCTTCCGTAACCTCACCTCGAGCGGCTTCTGGACCAGCCGCATCGGCATCGCGGACATCGGCTTCATGGGCAATCGTCCCGTCATGGACTGGCAGGGCACGCCGCCGAACGTCCTTACGTGGCTTGAACGGAACAAGCCATCGTGAAGCGCCGCCATATCAGCAGCGCCGCCCTCATCGGGGCGGCGCTTGCTGCATCTGCCTCGCTGGCCCACGCGCAGGCGGCCCCGTCTGCCGCTCTTGCTCGCGAGATCCTCACCGAGATGGTCTCCGCGCGCACGCTCGACACCGGCAACACAACCCCGCTCGCCGAATCGCTCGCCCGGCGATTTCGGAACGCCGGATTCCCCGCGGCGGACGTCATGGTCGTGGGCGGCGCGCGCAACCGGAACCTCGTCGTGCGTCTCCGAGGCCGCGACAGCAGCCGCGCGCCGATTCTATTCCTCGCGCACCTCGACGTCGTCGACGCCGAGCCCCAGCGCTGGCGCACCGACCCGTGGACGCTCACGGAGCGCGACGGCATGCTCTGGGGCCGCGGCGTGCTCGACGACAAAGGCCCGGCCGCGACCATTGCCGCGGCCTTCCTCGAGGCGAAGTCCGCGGGCTTTACGCCGCAACGCGATCTCGTCATGGCGCTCACCGCCGGTGAAGAGAGCGGCGTCGACAACGGCGTACAGTGGCTGATCGAGAATCGCCCGGACTTGGTCCGCGCCGAGTACGTGGTGAACGCCGACGGCGGTGGCGGTGAGATGGAGAACGGCCGCCGCATCGCCTTCAACGTGCAGGCGGCCGAGAAGGTCTATCTCGACCTCACGCTGACGGTGCGCGGCCCCGGTGGCCATTCGTCGATGCCTGACGGCCCGAATCCCATCGAACGCCTCAGCAACGGCGTCGCGCGGCTCGCACGCTTCGAGTTCCCCGTGAACATCACGCCAGTCGTGCGCAGCTACCTCGCGCAGCGTGCCGCGATGACGCCGGGCGAGTTGGGCGCCGCCATGGCTGCCATCGGCCGCAATCCGCAGGACTACGCTGCGGCGCGCACCCTGAGCGCCACGTCCACGACGAACGCCCTCATTCGCACAACGTGCATCACCACGCTCTTCGATGCGGGCACCGCGCCAAACGCGATTCCGGCGAGTGCGACCGCCAATGTGAACTGCCGCGTCATCCCAGGCGAGCGCCAAGAGCACATCGTCGAAGCAATCCGCCAGACCATCGTCGATCCGGCAGTCGAGATCGCAGTCCGCGAGCCCATGAAGCCCAGCGAGCCAAGCCTGATGGGCCCGGAACTCCGCAACGTCCTCGAGGTCACCGTCGCCGAGCTCTACGGGCGCATGCCCGTCATCACCTACATGGAGATGGGTGCCACGGACGGACTCTACCTGCGCAACGCCGGCATCCCGGTGTTCGGAATCATCGGGCTCTTCGCGCCCAACGACATTCTCGGCTCACTGCATGGCAACGATGAGCGCGTGCCCGTGCAGGCGTACGCTCAGTCGGCGGAGTTCATGCGACGCCTGCTGCGGCGAGTCGGCGAGGGCTGACGCGGCCGCTGCCGCGCGCGCTGCCCCGTACGCGGCCGCGGCACGTCCTGTCCCGCCAAGTGCGCGACTGTCGTCGTCGTGAGGAAGGCGAGCAGGCGATCAGCCACCGGCTTCCATGCCGCGTGTGCCTCACAGGCCGCGGCCGCATTGCATCGCCGCGCGCCGAGCAGACACTCCTTGTAGCGGCCAGACGGATCGAATGGCTCGACGACCACGTCGAGCGTCAGCGCATCCGCCGGCACCGCGAGCCGAAATCCGCCGCTGCGGCCCCGCCGCGATGCGAGGACTCCGGCAGCCGCCATCTGATGCAGGAGCTTCGAGAGGTAGTTGGCCGGCATCTCGAGTTCGTCGGCGAGATCGGCGGCCTGTGCCCACTCGTGTGTGTCCAGCCGAGCGATGCGGACCACAACCCGCAACGCATACTCCGCAGATTGGTTCAGCATACCGGCGACTCCATGCGGAGGGCGCCGGTAGCGACTTCGCTAGGCTGGGTCACGGTAGCTTGAGGGCGAGTCGGCCGTCCACCAGGGACACGAGCGCGACGGCGGTAGAGGGAATGGTCACGACGGTATCCAGTGCGAGGTCCCGCGGCACGGCGCCGCGGCGGACGTCCGTCGAATCCATTGGCGCCTCGAACGGTTCCACACGGGTGAACCGAATCGCGACGCGGCGCGCCCCGGGGGCCACCGGATGCTCGTCGAGCACGAAGATTGCACGGTCATTGCGGAGCCCCGCGCCGCGCAGCACGCGCTCCACCGCCGGCTGCCCGTCCACCGCGATGCTCAGGCGATACGTCGCCGACGCCCCGACGCACTCGCGCGCCTGCCGCATGTGCGCCGGCCGCTCGTCGAGCTCCTCTCGCGTCAGGTCACGACAGGTCTCAATCCGCTCCGGCCGTGCTACCCACGAGAGCCGCAGCGCGGCCGCATTCGCGCCGTGCCACGGCAGATCCACCGCCGACGACGCCGCGAGCCCCCAGGCCGCCAAGCCACCGAGTACCAGCAACACGACGCGACGCAGCCAGATCATACGGCCGTCTTCTCCAGCGGCTCGCAGAGCAAGCGCAGATCGATGTCATCTTCCACCGTCGGCTGATCGAGCGCGACGACAGCATCCCGGAAGGCGACGAACTCCGCCACCGTCGCGCCGGCAAGTCCCGCCGGCGCCGTCGTGAGGAGTACCCGACGGCGATCCACGCGCGCCTGCAATTCGGCTTCGCGGTCGTGATACACGCGGAGCTCCGTCCACTTCGGGCCCTCGCGCGCGGCACAATCCCGCGGCGGGCAGCCGGCGACGAACACGCCGCTCGCACCTTGCCGCAGCAGCAACTCAATCACGGAGGTATGCAGTGTGCCGATGCACGGGACCTCGTGGATCACCGCGCCCTCGGCACCCAGCTGCGCGCGCAGCGCAACGTCGGTCTGGCCGCAGAGCACGGCGACGACGCGCGCCGCCGCATCGCCTGTACGGAGCCCCGGCAGCACGCGACTGCGAATGTGCACCAACTGGTGCCGTCCCGTGCGGCCATCGGGCCCCACGCCCATCGGCGCACAGGAAGCCGCGCAAATGCCACAGCTCACGCAGAGCGCGGGATCCACCAGCGCGACCAGCGTCGGCCGATCATCGTCGCGCGGCACCATCGTGATGGCGCCCCAAGGACAATCCTGCGTGCACTGGTCGCAGCCCGTGCACAGCCGCGGGTCCACCACGCTCGGCGTAAACGAACCCTCGCGCGGCCGTCTCGTGACGAACGGCACCGCCACGGCAACAGCGACGACCAGCGACACCACCGACCACACCAGCAGCGGTGAGCGACCGTCGGCCAACGGAATCCACCACGACGTGCTGAGGTTGAAGGGCGTCGTTGCCGGCAAGCGCAGCGGATCGGCCGCGGGACCCAACGGCGCCGGCAGCACGATGGCGAGCACGATGAGCCCGACGACCATGCCCCAGCGCAGCGGGCGCGGCGGCGCGAGCACCGGGCGCGCGACCTTCGAGACGTGCAACCACAGCCCGACGCCCATCATCAGCGGGAGGCCGATGTGGACAAAGAGGTTCAGGAAGAAGAACGCCGACGGCACGGGCCGATCGCCCGCGAATATGCGCGTGACGGGTTCGGAGAGTACCGGCAGCACGTCGAAGAGCCGGGCACCCGCGAGCGCGACCCGCTGCCCAAAGCTGTCCCAAGCCATCACGAAGCCCGTCCACGCGCAGGCGAGCCCGACGCCGACCAGCGCCACGCCCGAGATCCACGCGCGGGCTCGCGGCCCCCAGCTGCGTGCCTGCCCGAAGACGCGCGCGCCGTGAATCACCGCCGCCACGAGGAACAGGTCGGTCGCGTAGCGATGCACGCTGCGCATCCAGCTGCCCAGCCACGGATCGTCGGCAATCCGTTGCACCGACGCCGCGGGCGCGCCGACCCGATAGAACAGGATCAAGTACAGCCCCGTGACCGTGAGCACCGCCAGGAGATAGGCGGCAATCGTCCCGCTCTGGTGCAGCGGATTGAGGCGCCAGTCGGCGACGCGATGCATCAGCGCATCGAGCGCGCGGAGCGTGCGGCGCGTCAGGCGCTCGGTCGCGCCGACTAGCGACACCATGCCTGCTCCCCGTCGACGCCGCAGCTGGCGCCGACGGACGTTTGCGCATCATTGCTCATATTCGTATGATATTTCCGATTCCGGCCCCCGTCCAGCCGGAACACCCCCCCAAACGACGGAGCGATGAATGGATCCCACGTCGCACGAACCGGACCACGAGCCTGTGCCACGGATGCAACGGCTCTTCGACAACATGTGGCTACTGCTCGTTGTCGGACTCGTAGTGATGCTGGTCGTCTACACGGGCTGGGGCATGTGGGAGATTCTCACGATGCCGCAAGCCACGCTTCCCTGACCCCCCTCCCCCCATGCTGACCAAAGTGCATACGGGACTTGATGCTGTGCCGGGCGTGTGGTGGAAGCCGGCGCACAAGTCCGAGAAGATCTGGGTTGGTATCGCGTTCGTGTGGTGCATGATCCTCTTCGCGATGATGCCGCTCTGGCATTGGAAGGGTGGACAGAACCCCTCGGGCATCCGTCGCAGGGTCGATCCGCAGGCGTTCTACGCCCGCACCGTCGCCTTCGCCACGCAGCACCAGATCGGCGATGACCGCGGCGTCCCGATCGTCGCGCCGCCCGCCGGCAGCGACATCTATCTCACGGCGATGGCGTACCAGTGGTATCCCATCCTGCAGCTGGAGAAGGACAAGGAATACATCCTGCACCTCTCGGCGCTCGATGTGAATCACGGCTTCAGCCTCTATCCGTTGAACGTGAACTTCCAGGTGATTCCGGGCTACGACTACGGCCTCCGCGTGACGCCGACGGCCAGCGGCGACTTCCGCATCATCTGTAACGAGTTCTGCGGCATCGGGCACCACACGATGGTCGGCCGCATGATCGTCGTCGACGCCCAAGGCGAGGTGGTCGCCGACAACGCCGCCGCCAGCGTGGACGGGGAGGAACGCAAGTGACCAGTCCATCCCTTACCGTCGACAACGTCCGCACCTGCGACGTCACCGGGCGGAAGATCTACCGCCAGGCCGAACTGCTCGTGCGGGCCAACGCCGTCGTGGCCGTGGTCGCGCTGCTCATCGGCGCCATCGCCGCCCTGCTGCTCGTGCTGACGCGCTGGCAAGCCGTGCACCTGCTTCCCGCCGACTGGTACTACCG
>PNKF01000136.1 GCA_013822285.1 Gemmatimonas sp. | reverse complement strand
AGGCTTGGCGCCGCGCGCTGGCAGGGAAAGGTCAGCGGATGTCACAGGAGAAATATAGACCGCGAGGCGATCAGGTTCCCGAGCACAAATTGGTGCAAGCGGTTTGCATCATTCTGTACCGCGCCGTAGGTTCGGGAGTACCTCACCCCCCGGAGGTTTGCGATGTTCCGTAGCTCCCGCGCCAGTGTGGCGCTGCTTGCCTGTGTGTTGGTCCCGTCGCTCGCGGCCATCGGATGTGGCGGAGAGCGCCTGCGCGGCGAAGAGACGGCCGTGCTCACGGCGCCGCCGCTCGTGCCGCCGCCCATCACGCGAACGCACCCGACGAAGGTGATCGTGAACCTCGAGGCGCACGAACAGACCGCGCGCCTCGCCGATGGCGTGGACTACACCTTCTGGACCTTCGGGGGCACGGTCCCCGGCTCGTTCATTCGCGTCCGGCAGGGCGACGTCGTCGAGTTCCATCTCGCGAATCACCCGTCGAGCAAGAATCCCCACAACATCGATCTCCATGCGGTCACCGGGCCCGGGGGCGGTGCCTCGGCATCGCTCGTGATTCCCGGGCAGACGGCGACGTTCACGTTCACCGCGCTGAATCCGGGTCTCTACGTCTATCACTGCGCGACCTCGCCGGTCGGCATGCACATCGCGAATGGCATGTCTGGATTGATCCTCGTCGAGCCGAAGGAGGGCCTGCCGAAGGTGGATCGCGAGTATTACGTGCAGCAGGGCGAGTTCTACACCCGCGGCGACTTCGGCGTCGCGGGGCATCAGCCCTTCGACATGCGGCGCGCCATCGATGAAGATCCGGCCTACGTGGTGTTCAACGGGTCGGCGGGCGCCCTGATGGGGGACAAGGCGCTTACGGCGGACGTCGGCGAGACCGTGCGACTCTACGTCGGCAACGGCGGCCCGAATCTCGTCTCGAGCTTCCACGTGATCGGCGAGATCTTCGACCGAGTGTATACCGAGGGCGGCACCAAACAGATCAACGAGAACGTGCAGACCACGCTGATCCCCGCGGGTGGTGCGGCCATCGTCGAGTTCAAGGTCGAGACCACCGGCAACTACATCCTCGTCGATCACTCCATCTTCCGCGCGTTCAACAAGGGCGCGATCGGTATGCTCGCCGTCGGCGGTGCGGCAGACAGCAGCGTGTTCTCCGGTCGCCAGTACGAGGGCATCTACCAGCCTGAGGGCGGCGCGATGCAACGCATGCCCACCGCCGCCGCGCCCGTCGTGCCGACGGCCAAGAATCGCGCCGAGCAGATTGCGATGGGTGAGCGTGTCTTCGCGCAGAACTGCGCCGCCTGCCATCAGCCCAACGGTTCTGGCCTCGCCGGCGCATTCCCGCCGCTGGCCGCGTCGGACTTCCTCAACGCGGATCCCAAGCGCGCGATCGGCGTCGTGCTGCACGGCCTCTCCGGGCCGGTGACCGTCAACGGCGTGCAATACAACAGCTTGATGCCCGCGCTCTCGCTCAACGACGAGGACATCGCGAACGTGCTCACCTACGTGTACAGCCAGTGGGGCAACAATGGTACTCGTGTCACGCCAGACCAGGTGAAGGCGGCACGAGCGGCCGGCGGCCAGCGCGTGAACATGGACGCGCACTGACACGGCGCTCCGCATGCGACGAAGGGCGATCGGTCCGTGACCGATCGCCCTTCGTGTTGCCGATCTCCCCGCGCTGACTAGGCGACGCCGCTCAAGCCGCGCGCCTTCGCAATCAAGGCTGGGAACAGCTCCGCCACGTGATCCACATCCGCGCTCGTGTTGAGATCCCCGAACGACATGCGGATCGCCGCATTCGCGAGGTCAGGGCGTACGCCCATCGCGCTCAGCACATGCGACGGCGTGATGCTTCCGCTCTGACACGCCGAGCCGCTCGAGCAGGCCACGCCCTGCAGGTCGAGGGCCATCAGCAACGATTCCGAATCCGTGCCCGGCACCGAGATGCTCAGGATGTGCGGGGCACGCGGTGCGCCACGGCCATGCACCAGGGCATCGGGAATGCGCTCGAGCAGGCGCGCTTCGAGGCGATCGCGCATCTCCTCGTTTGCCTTCCAGTGTGCCTCACGCTCCTCGAGCGCGAGCTCCATGGCGCGCGCGAGCCCGACGGCGGCCGCGACGTTCTCCGTGCCCGGGCGACGGCCGCGATCCAGCGAGCCACCGAAGAACAGCGGCTCCAGCGGCGTACCGCGGCGAATGAAGAACGCGCCGATGCCCTTGGGCGCCCCGAGCTTGTGGCCGCTGACGCTCACGAAGTCGAAGGGAATCGTCTTCGCGTTCACGTCGACCTTGCCGAAGGCTTGCACCGCATCGGTGTGGAACACCGCACCCGCCGCCTTGGTCTGCTGCGCCAGTTCGGCGATCGGCTGGATCACGCCCGTCTCGTTGTTGATCCACATCACCGAGACCAGCGCGGTGTCGCCCGCGGTGATCTTGGTCTTGGCATCCGCGAGGTCCACCGTGCCGTCGCCCTGCACCCGCAGCAGGCGCTCCTCGGCGCCTTCCTTTGCGGCCTGGTGCACCGCCTGCAGCACGGCCTTGTGCTCGATGGGGCTCGAGACCACGGCCTTCTTGCCCTGTGCCTTGAGGATGCGCCAGCCGCCGAGCACGGCGAGGTTGTCGCCCTCGGTGCCGCCGGAGGTGAAGCAGATCTCGTCCGGCGCCGCACCCAGGCAGCGAGCCACCCGTTCGCGGGCCTCGTCGAGCGCGGCACGGGCCTCACGGCCCCAGCGGTGCGTGGACGAGGGGTTGCCGAAGCGGGGGCCGTAGAACGGCGTCATCGCCTCCAGGACCTCCGGACGGACCGGGGTGGTGGCGGCGTGGTCGAGGTAGATGGGGGCCGGGGGAGCCATTCGTGAAATATAGACGGGTCCGAGGGGGACTGCAGTTGGGAGTTGGGAGTGGGGAATTGGGAGATTGTGACTCCCAACTCCCCACTTCCAACTCGTATCTGCTCATTCCAAGAACTCTACGTGGTGCAGCCGTTGCTTGCTCGCGTCGAAGAGGTAGACGGCATCCACCTCGAACACCGCCGCGTATTCTCGCAGCTGCCGCCGCGTCGCCGGGAAGCGTGGATCGGCCGCCTCTCCGGTCTTCACCTCCACGAGCAGACGCTGCTCATCCCGCTCTACCAGCAGGTCGGCCCGCACGTCGTACTCGGCGACGCGCCCGTTGATATGCATGATGCAGCGGCGGCTGGCCTGGCGTTCGAGGATGCGATAGCCGTCGGCGACCAACCACCGTTCGGCGAGGACCTCGCCTGCGGCGGCGACGTCCATGCGTGAGCCGAGGAGCCGAGCCTTCCACCAACGACGGATGCGTAACGTCAGCAGTACCAGCAGCACCGCTGCCAGGAGCACCGACGCGGAAATCAGGAGGGGGTCATGCATGCCGGGGAGGATACGGCAGGGGGGGCCCAAGCGGCAGCGGCGGTCCCGCGGGGTGCGCGGGGTAGAATTTCGACACCTGTCGGCCCATAGTGCGTAGGGAGCCCAAGCCATGCACCGACCCATCATTCGCCCCATGCCCACGCCGGGCGCCGGAAGTCCATTCGGCGCGCTGGTGAGCGTGCTCACGCACGCGGCCGTCGTGGTGGCGGCGGTCGGTGGGCCGATTGCCGGCAAGGCCGTGATCGACAGCTGGGACGAACTGCCCGAAGGCCTGCGCTTCTTGGTGCCCCCGCCCAAGGCTCCGCCGACGGTCGAGCCCGCGCTGAACTACACCGCGGGCGCCGGTGACGGAGGCACATCCACGGCCACGGTGGAGCGCGACGACGGCGCACGTCGAGCCGGCGCTCGAACCCTGGTGGCGGGCTCCGGTGTGGACGCCCCGGTGCCGACGCTCGATGCGGCCGCCGAAGCGGCGGCGATGAACGCCATGCTCGCGACTTCGTACCAGCTCCTTGAGGTCGACTCGGCGGCCATGCGCGATCCATCGAGCGCGGCGCCGGTGTATCCGCCGGACCTGGAAACGCGCGGCGTCGAGGGGCATGTCATCATCCGCTTCGTGGTCGATTCCACTGGCAAGGTCGATCTCACGACGCTGCTCACCGTCGAGGCGACGAACGCCGCCTTTGACCGTGCGGTCCGCGACGCGCTGCCGCTGATGCGCTTCCGGCCCGCGATGATGGGGAACAAACCGGTGCGCCAGCTCGCTGAACAACTGTTCCGTTTCGAGATTCCGCGAGCCATTCCGTAGGACCCGACATGCGCATTGAATCCTCCCGTTGGCGGTCCGCCGAGCGCGGGCACGCCGAAGCCGTGGCTGCGCTGCTTGTCGCCGCGTCGCTGGTGCCCGATCACAAGTGGACCGAGCCCCTCGGCCCCGGCCGCTGGTCGCCGGCGCAGGTGCTGCTGCACATCGAGCAGAGCTATCGACTCGGCGACGACGCGCTGCGCGGCGGGCCGGGCATGCGCGTGCTTGCGCCGAGCATCGCGGCGTGGTTCGGACGCAATCTCATGTTGCCGATGATGACCCTGACCGGGCGCTTTCCGCGCAACGCCCCGGCGCCGCGCGAAGTGCGTCCCGATGCGGTGACCGCGCACGCGATTGCGCGCATTGAGCTGACGACGCGCGTGCAGGCCGCCGCTACGCAATCGCTCGCCACGTTGCGCGAGGTGCTCGCGTCAGGACGCCGAGCGCGCGTCACCCATGCGTACTTCGGCGCGCTGACGCCGTATCAGACGCTGCGCATCTTGAATGCGCACACTCGGCATCACGCGAAGCTGCTCGCACCGCCGAAAATCGTCGGGAAGTCGCAGCCCTGCGTGCCGGATCTGGAGCAAATCGGGGTCTGAGGACCCCGCGCGTCACTTCTTCTTCGCGGGCTTCTTGGCCGCAGCCTTCTTGGCCGCAGCCTTCTTGGCCGCCGGTTTCGACGCCTTCGACTGCTGCGCCGCGGTCGCCCGCGGATGCTGCGTCCGCTGCCGCGGATCAATCGTCGCGTACCAGGCGAGATGGGCGTCGAGCGGCACGCGCCGCACCGCTTCGCCGATCACGTCAAGTGCCAGGTCATCGAGCGACTTGAAGCGAATGCAGCTCTTGCCCATGTCGAGCTTCTTGCCCTTGGGCCAGGCTTTCTTGATCCACGCCTCGCCCGTCGTTCCCTCGGCGTAAGCCGTCATCAGGTAGAGCGAGCAGTGGTTCTTCTGCGAGGCGAGTCCTGCAAACGGCAGTGGCGCCTTCGGGTCGCAGTGGTAGCCCAAGGGGAACACGCTGTGCGGCACGTACCAGCCCATCATGCCGTAGCTCATGCCCTCGGCGAGACGCGGATCGAGATTCGCGCGCACCACCTTCGCGACCGTCTCGAGCATCACGCGGCGATCGGCCGGAAGCTCCTTGAGGTACTGCGCGACCGTCGTGGCCTTGCTCTGCACGCTGCGCTCCCGTTGAGGACGGACTACCTGCGCCAGAACCTCGCATACTCGAGGCCGCCGCGCGAGAGCACCAGCTCGCCACCCTCCAGGCGCCACCAGCCGCCCTCGCCCATCACCTGGGCGTAGCGTGACTCGCGCGTCATCACCTCGACGCCGTCACACATCTTCTTCGTCAGCGCAACCGGCTGCGGCACCAGCGTGAGTCCGCGCAGCACCGCGCGCGCCGTCCAACGGTTGCAGCCCGCGTGGCCGAACATCGTCGGCTCGCTGAGCACGAAGCGCAGCGTCGGCTGCACCTCACGCGCGAGCTCGCCGAGGCGGACGCCGTCGAGCGCACCGAGCTGCCAGTCGCCGATGGCGATGTACGCGGTGACGCGCGTCGCCTCGCAGGCTTCGCGACGATTCACCACCGTGAACGAATCCACCAGGAAGGTCTCGACTTGCGTGCCTTCTTCGCCACCCGCGCGGACCTGCAGCTTGCCCACCGCTTCCACGAGGATCGCGGCGCCGGTGCCGAGGCTGCCTTCGCGGTGTGCGCGCTGGAGCCTGATGAAGGCGGAGTCGCCGCTGACAGGGAACTGGATGCCGCCCTCGCAGGAGACCAGCGTCGCCGCGTCGGCCATGTAGCGGAACTCGCCGCGGATTCGCGCGGGTGCCTGCAGGTCCGCCGGCATCGACACGCGTACGAGTTCGAGCGGCTGCTCGCTTTCGATCGCCGAGCCGTCGCGGGCCAGCGTGCGCAGC
>PNKF01000135.1 GCA_013822285.1 Gemmatimonas sp. | reverse complement strand
CATCATCCTCGGCGATGCGCAGGACAAGACCTTCCCTCCCTTCGACCGGACGGCGATGTTCGACGCCAGCCGCGGGAAGTCGGCGGACGAGCTGCTGGCGCGATTCGCTGAGCTGCGCGCGGCCAGCTTGCGCGAGCTGGACGGCTGGAACCTCCGCGAGGTGGACCTTGATCGCGAAGGTCGGCATCCGGCCTTCGGGGCGGTCACGCTGCGCCAACTACTCGCCACCTGGACCGCCCACGACCTCGGCCACGTCGCGCAGATCGCCCGCGTGATGGCCAAGCGTTACCGCGAGGACGTGGGGCCGTGGCGTGAGTATCTCTCGCTGATGGAGTGGAAAGGGTGAGACAGTTCGTCCGTGCCGCCATGCTGCTCGCGCTCAGTGCCGGACCCCTGCTCGCGCAGGCCCCACGCTATCTCGACGCCAGCGCGCCCGTTGAAGCCCGGGTGCAGGACCTACTCTCGCGAATGACCCGCGAAGAGAAGTTCTGGCAGCTCTTCATGATTCCCGGTGATCTCGACACACCCGCGCACGACTACCGCGCCGGCATCTTCGGCCTGCAAATCGGCGCGCGTCCGGGCATCGCCCCGCGTGACGCCGCCCGTGCACACGCCGCGCGCGTGGACTCAATTCAACGCTGGTTCCGCACCCAGAGCCGGCACCGTATTCCCATCATCCCCTTCGACGAGGCCCTCCATGGGCTCATGCGCGATGGGGCCATCGTCTATCCGCAGGCAATCGGACTCGCGGCAACCTTCGATTCGGCCCTCGTGCATCGCGTGCACGGCGCCGCCGCACGTGAGACGCGCAGTCGCGGCATCCGTCTGGTGCTCTCGCCGGTCATCAACATCGCCACCGACGTGCGCTGGGGCCGCGTCGAGGAGACCTTCGGCGAAGACGTGCTCCTCACCGGCGTGATGGGTCGCGCGCACGTACGGGCGTTCGAGTCGATGGGCATCGTCACCACGCCCAAGCACTTCGTGGCCAACGTCGGCGAGGGTGGGCGCGATTCGTATCCGATCGACATCTCGCGCCGCGCGCTCGAGGAGCGGCACTTCCCGCCCTTCCGTTCGCTGATCCAGCAGACCGGCGCGCGGTCGGTGATGACCGCCTACAACTCCGTGGACGGTTCGCCGTCGACGCAGAGCCGCTTCCTGCTCAACGAGACGCTCAAACGCGACTGGCGCTTCAACGGCTTCGTCATCTCGGACGCCGCCGCGACGGGTGGCGCCACGGTGCTGCACCGCACGGAGGCGTCCACGCGCACGGCGACGGCCCACGCTTTCGCGTCAGGACTGGACGTGGTGTTCCAGTCGTCGTGGCCCGAGCATCGGCCCTACCTGCGCGCCTTCATGGACGGCGCCGTTCCCGACGCGACCATCGATTCGGCCGCTGCCCGCGTGCTCCGCGTGAAGTTCGCGCTGGGGCTCTTCGACGACGCGACCATCACCGCCGACAGCGCGGCCTACTGGGCGAACCATCCCGCGCACCGACGGCTTGCTCGCGAAGCCGCGCAGGCTTCGCTCGTGCTGCTCGAGAACCGCAACCAGACGCTGCCGCTCAAGCCCACGCTGCGCCGGCTCGCCGTCATCGGCGAAGAGGCCGACACCGTGCGACTCGGCGGATACTCCGGCCGTGGCATCGCGCCGGTGAGTATGCTGGCCGGCATTCGGGCGCGCGCCGGCAGCAACGTCCGCGTGCAGTACGCGCGCGGTGTCCCACGGCTCGCCCGCGGCCACGCCGTGATTCCCGAGACTGCGTTCTCGCACGACTCGTCGGGCACACGGAAGCCGGGATTGATGGCGCGCCTCTGGGCGAACAACGCGTTCAGCGGAGCCCCTCGCGTCGAACGTGTCGATCCACGCGTGGACTTCGGCTGGACCCTCAGCTCGCCCGCCGCCGGCATCCCCTACGATTGGTATTCCGGCACTTGGACCGGATGGCTGCGCGTTCCCGCAGGCGGCGTGCGCCGCGTGGGCGTCGAAGGCAATGACGGCTACCGCCTGCGCATCAACGGTCGCGTCGTCGCCGAACGCTGGTACAAGCGCGGCTTTGGCCTCGAGCTGCCGGAGCTGAACCTTGCGGAAGGCGAGTACGACATCAGTCTCGAGTACTTTGAGAGCCGCGGCAATGCGCGACTCAAGCTGGTCTGGGACCACGGCATCGTCGACGACTACGCAGCGCGGATCGCCGAGGCGGTGCGCGTGGCACGCGAGAGTGAGGCGGCGATCGTCGTGGTGGGCATCGAAGAGGGCGAGTTCCGCGATCGCGCGCGGCTCGCGCTGCCCGGCCACCAAGAGGCGCTGATCAAGGCCGTCGCCGCGACCGGCACGCCGACCACCGTGATCATCACCGGCGGCTCGGCGGTGACGATGTCGCGATGGCTCGGCGATGTCGGCGCGGTGCTCTTCGCCTGGTACCCCGGTGAAGAAGGCGGCAACGCGGTCGCGGACGTGCTCTTCGGTGATGTGTCGCCGTCCGGGCGACTGCCGATCACGTTTCCCGTCGAGGAGGGCCAGCTACCGCTGACCTACGATCATAAGCCGACCGGTCGCGGCGATGATTACGTGGATCTTACGGGCCATCCACTGTTTCCCTTCGGCCACGGGCTCTCGTACGCGACCTTCCGCTACGACAGCCTTTCGTTGCGGGCGATCAGCAGCGCTGATGGCCCGGCTATCGACGTACGCTTTCGCGTAACCAACACGGGCAGCCGCGCCGCGCACGAAGTCGCACAGGTATATCTTCGCGACGTGCTGACCAGCCTCGCGCAGCCGCTGATCGCGCTCAAGGGCTTCACGCGCGTCGAGCTCGCGCCGGGTGAATCGCGCGTGCTGCGATTCACGCTCACGCGCGAACATCTGCAAATGCTCAACGAGGAGATGCAATGGGTCGTGGAGCCGGGGACCTTCCGCGTGATGGTCGGGGCGTCGAGCCGGGACATCCGCCTGCGCGACGAGATCGTGCTGCCGTGAGGGTCTCACGGCGCGGGTTCGTGGGTTCGCTCGCGGCCGCGAGCGCCGGAATCATCGCCGCCCGTTCGCTGGCAGAGGCGCGGGGCGATGCCGGGCATGTACGCGGCGGCACCCAGCCGAACCCACGTCCACGGCCAAGCCCCAGCCAGTTGCTCTGGCAGCGCGACGAGCTCGCGCTCTTCCTGCACTTCGGCGTGAACACCTTCACCGACCGCGAGTGGGGCGACGGCACCGAGTCGCCGACGATCTTCAACCCCAGCGCTTTCGATGCGCGGCAGTGGGCGCGGACGGCGCGCGCCGCCGGCTTCAAGGCGATGATCCTGACGGCGAAGCATCACGACGGCTTCTGCCTCTGGCCCACGGCGACGACACGACACAGCGTGGCGTCGAGCCCGTTCCGTGGTGGGCGCGGCGACGTCGTGCGTGAGTTCGTCGATGCGTGCGCCGCCGAAGGACTGCGAGCGGGCGTCTATCTCTCGCCCTGGGACCGCAATCATCCCACGTACGGAGACTCCGCCGCCTACAACGACGTCTACGCCGCTCAGCTCACCGAGCTACTCACGCAGTACGGGCCGATTCACGAGGTCTGGCACGACGGCGCCAACGGCGAGGGACCCAACGGCAAGCGGCAAGAGTACGATTGGCCGCGCGTCTGGGCACTCGTGAAGCGGCTGCAGCCGGACGCCGTCATCTTCTCGGACGCCGGGCCCGATGTGCGTTGGATCGGCAATGAGATCGGCTCAGCGGGCGAGACCAACTGGTCCACCGTACGACCGGAGATTGTTCCTGTCCCCGGCCTCAGCGGCGATGAGGTCATGCGCTCGCTGCAGCAGGGCGACCGCGACGGCAGCGTGTGGCGACCGGGGGAGACGGACGTATCGATCCGGCCCGGCTGGTTCTATCACCCCGCCGAAGACGCGCGCGTGCGTTCGCCGGAGAATCTTGAGCAGCTCTACTTCAGCTCGGTGGGCCGCAACTCCAAGCTGCTCCTCAATGTGCCCCCGACGCGCCGCGGCCTGCTGCACGACGCCGACGTACGCAGCCTACTCGGCATGCGCGCACGCCTCGATGCGCGCTTCGCCAACGAGGTCAGCGCGGGCGCGGCGCGCAGCTTCACGTCCGGGGACTCGCGGCATGCCGTCGCCGAGCTGCGATTCCGCGAGCCCTCGATGGTGCACACGGTGGACCTCGCCGAGGAGATCTCGGAGGGCCAGCGTGTCGCGCAGTTCACGCTCGAAGGGCTCGATGATGGCTCCTGGCAGCCACTGCACCGTGGTTCGACGATCGGCTATCGCCGCCTCATCGCGTTCGACTCGCGTCGGCTCGCCGGCCTACGGCTCCGCATCGAGGATGCCATCGAGCCGCCGATTCCCTTGCGGATGCGCGCCTTCGGCTGACGACTCAGCGCGGCCGCTCGGTCCGCACGGCCGTCACTTCGATCTCCACGTTCGCGCCGTCGGCCAGCAGACGGGTGATCTGCACCCAGGTCGCAGCCGGCGTGTGGCCAGCGTAGGCCCGGAGGCGTGCGGGGTTCGCCGCCGCGAGCGCTTGGATGTCCTTCGCATACGCGGTCTCCTTCACAACATCCTGCATCGTGAAGCCATTCACGCGCAGCGTGCGCTCGATACGACGGTAGATGTTCGTGATCTCCTCGTCCAGCGTGCGCCCGCCGCTGACGGTGCCGGACACGTAGATCGTGTTCCCGACGACGATGGCCTGCGCATAGCCCCACTCGGTCTCGCTCGGCGCGTGCTGATGGTAGATCGTGCGGTCGCCACGGATATAGGAGCTGTCGCGGGCCTGAACGGCCTGGGCGCCGGCCGAACCAGCGGCGAGTACAAGGGCTGACGCAAGAACAAGCGGAGTGCGGATCTGCATGAGACGGATGGTGTAGGGTTCGTCTAGCCGTACGAGCGCCGGCGTCGCATTGTTTTGGAGTCGCTGTCGTCCACTCTCTTCCGATCGCTCATGCGCCGCCTGCTCAGCCTGCTGCTCCTCTGCTCTGTCACGGGATTCGCCCCGAGCGTTGCCGCACAGAACGCTCCATCGCGTCCAGCCTCGCTGGGCCTGCAGGCCAACATCACCTTCCTGTATTACCGCGATATCCCGCGGGCGCAGCGCTTCTACGAAGACGTCTTGGGCCTCACGCTCACCGTGGATCAAGGCTACTCGAAGATCTACCGCGTGTCCCCCACGTCGTACGTGGGCCTCGTGGACGAGTCGCAGGGCCTGCACCGCGCCTCTCCGCAGAAGCCCGTGACGTTGAGCTTCGTCACGGCCGAGGTCGACCAGTGGTACACCTACCTGCGCGGCCGCGGCGTGGAGATGGTGCACGAGCTCGCCGACGGACGCCGCCAACCGACGCGCGGCTTCGTGGCCAAGGATCCGGAGGGCTATTACCTCGAGTTCGAGACCTTCCGCGACGATCCGCAGAACGGGACGATCCGCCCGCAGCTCGCACGCTCGCCGGGCGGCGGACCGCAGGGCGAGGCGATGGCCTACGTCGAAGGCTTCCTCGCCCGCTATCTCGGCCAATTCGACGAATCGATCGAGCATCCCGCGGGCTGGAATCCGCTGACGGCCCTGCGCGCCGACCTCTCGCCGGAGCTCATGCGGGCCCTGCAGGAGGACCGCGACGCCTCCGCCGCGAATGACGAGGAGATCGTCGGACTCGACTTCGACCCGTTCATCGACGCGCAGGACGTCTGCGAGCGCTACGAGTCGCGCGCCGCCGTGCCGCAGGACAGCACCATGGACGTTGCGGTGTATAACACCTGCAACTGGGGGCATCCCTTGGTGCCCGATGCGATCTACCGCCTCATGCGGCGCAACAATCGCTGGGTGATCGTCGATATCCGATACGCGGGCGGCCAGTCGCTGCTCCAAGTCCTCGCCTACTACGCCGAACAACGGAAGAAGCCCTGATGTCACTCGATCGCAGCAGTTCGATTGTCCTCGCCGCCGGCATCGCGCTTGGCGGCCTCCTCGCCGGCAACGGCGTCGTGCGGGCCAAGGCCGCCGAACGCTACGTGACCGTGAAGGGTGTCGCGGAACGCGAGGCCGTGGCCGATCTCGCCATCTGGCCGCTGCGCATCGTCGCCGCGAGCGATGACCTCACGCGCGCCAACTCCGACCTGCAGACCAGCGTCGGC
>PNKF01000134.1 GCA_013822285.1 Gemmatimonas sp. | reverse complement strand
CTCACGTTGTGGTCCTGGTACACCTTCATGACCGCAAGCCGCTGCTTCTCCGGATCGCCCTTGTGCTTGTTCTGCGCCTCCTGCACCAACGGCGCGATGCGCTGCATCTCGATCTGCGTGCGCATCATGCGGCTGTTCAGCGGCCACATCAGCAGGCGGATGGCGACGCCGAAGCCGACGAGGATCCAGCCGTACTCGAGGGCGGTGGTCTTCTTCAGCCACAGCAACAGGCGCATCACGATGGTCGCGAACGGCTGCACCACGCCGCTGATCCAGCCGCCGTACGGGTTCGTCTTCTCGAACTCACGCCCCATGCCCACCAGGCGCTCCCACTCCTGCGGGCCGGCGTACAGCTCGAACGTCAACGGTGCATCGCCCAGCGGCGACACCACGACGCCCTGCGCACGCTTCGCGATCTTGTTCTCGCGCACCGCGCCCGTCACCTGCAGCTCGGCGAACGCGCTCTGTTGGCCCTCGGGCGTCAGCACGCCCACCAAGAAGTACTTGTTCTTCGCGACCGCCCAGGTGAACGGACCCGACTCCAGCATGCGCTCACCCGGATCCGGCTTGCGGAAGTCGATGCGCTCGGCCCCGCTGATCACCGGCTTGTACGCGTAGGAGAGGTGCCGCGCGTCTTCGTTCGGGTCGGCTTCGTACGAGTCGAAGCCCGTGGGCAGCTGCGTGATCAAGAACGCCGGCTGCGGCAGGCCGCTCGCCGAGACACGCACGGTCGCCAAGTAGTTCTCGGGCGCCAGCGTGTAGGCAATCTCCACGCGCCCGCTGCCGACGGCGGCCGCGAAGCGCAACGTCTCGCCCGACGCCGAGGCCTCGCGCGTCGCGGTGAAGTTGAGCGAGGCGAGCGCCAGCGTGTCGCCACCCGCAAGGATCGTGTAGCGCATGAGCGCTTCGCGCCCGTGCGCCAACGTCATGCGGCCAGAATCCGCCCCGAGTCGCGCGAACTTCGGCAGCTCCGCGCGCAGCAGCTGCGCACCCTGCGAGCTGAAGGCGAACGTCGTCAAGGCGTTCGAGACGGTCAGCGTCTCGACCGGGGCGAGCGGCACCGACGGCGGGGTCGCCGTGGCAGTGCTCGCCGGAGCACTGCTCGCGTCGGCGCTGGGGGCCGCGGCCATCGTCGCCGCTGGTGCGGCTGGTGCCGCCGCTGCAGTCGCGGGAGCCGCCGGCGTCGTCGTGCTGTCGGCAACGATCGGCGTCGGCACCGACGGACGCGGGAACAGCACCGGTGTGAGCAGCACAACACCACCGGTGAGCAGAATCGCCAGGAAGAAACGCTTATCCATCACGACGAGAGGAGTCGGGGGGAGTAGGCTCGGGCACGGGATCGAAGCCCCCGGGCCGGAAAGGATGGCAGCGCGCGATGCGCTTCACTGCGAGCCAGCCGCCACGCAGCGCCCCGTGCTTCTCGAGCGCTTCGATGGCGTAGTGCGAACATGTGGGATGATAGCGGCACGCCGCTGGGAGCAGCGGCGACAGCACCACCTGATACGCCCGCACCAGCAAGATGAACAGCTGCTTCATGCGACGCCCGGGACTGCGGCGACTTTCGCCCCCAGTCGTTGCACATCACCGCGCAGCGCCTCGAACGTTGCCCCATACGCGGCAGGCAGTGCATACAGTGCGAGATCGCGGGCAGGCATGGTCGCGAAGGCCTCCGGCCAATACGTCCGCGTCAACTCGCGCAGGCGTCGCTTCAGACGATTGCGCGCGACGGCCGACTGCCGATGCTTCGGGACGACGATGCCGATGCGATGTGCCGCAGGCCGTGCATCCACGTGCAAAAGGGAAGCGAGTACCCGAACCTCGAGCAGCGCGGTTCGGACTCGCTTCCCTTCGCGGCGGACCAGGGTGAGGTCAGCCGTGCGCGTCAGCCGATGCGGCGACGCCACGAGCTGCCGCGCCTCAGACGCCCGCGTACTTCGACGGGAGCTGCACCGTCAACCGCTTGCGCCCCTTCTTGCGGCGCCGGCTGAGCACTTCACGCCCCCACTTGGTCTCCATGCGCGCGCGGAAGCCATGCGTCTTGATACGACGCTTGTTGCGCGGGCGATACGTCGGCTTTCCCATCGTTGCTCCAGGTAACTGAAATCACTTCGCGGACAGACCGCTAAACGTAGTCGGCTCTGGGGTTTACGTCAACGGGCGCTGGTGGCCTGTGCGCTTGTTCGGACACACGAGCGTTGACTTATCCACACGCGGGGGGTAGGTTCGCCACCCCACCCGGATTTCCACATTTCGCTCCCCCGAACGGCATGTCCCTTTCGGCCACCGACGCCTGGTCGCGCCTGTTGGATCGCGCTCGCACCGAGCTGTCGGATCACATAGTTGAGACCTGGTTAGCACCCCTCCAAGCCGCAGAGTTCTCCGGCGAGGAGCTCGTCCTCAACGCCCCCGATCAGTTCTCGGTCGAATGGAACGAGCGGCGCCATTCCGCCCTGCTCGAGTCCTTCGCGCCGGTCGCGTTGGGGCATCCGGTCAAGATTTCTTTGCGCGTTCAGCAGGAGCGCCTGCAACGAAGTCAAATGGACTTGTTCGTGCCACAAAAGGGGCAGGAACAGAGCACCATCGAGCCAGAGAAGCAGCCGAACAACGTCACGCTGTCTTCCCTCAACGACCGCTATACCTTCGAAACGTTCGTCATCGGCAAGTCCAACGACCTCGCCGCTGCGGCCGCCATGGCCGTCTCACAGGCCCCAGGCAAGACATACAACCCGCTCTTCTTCTATGGGCCGACCGGCCTGGGCAAGACGCACCTGATGCAAGCCATCGCCCAGGAGATCGTCCGCAAGAACCCGCAGACGCGCGTCACCTACATCACCACCGAACAGTTCACCAACGACGTCATCACGTCCATCGGCAAGGGCGCGATGCATGATTTCCGCCGACGCTATCGCGAGACGGATCTCTTCCTGGTCGATGACGTGCACTTCATTGGTGGCAAGAACTCCACGCAGGAAGAGTTCTTCCACACCTTCAACGCGCTGTATGAAGCAGGACGCCAGATCGTCCTGACCTCAGATCGGCCGCCCTCGGAAATCTCGAAGCTCGAGGCCCGCCTCGCCTCGCGTTTCGCCTGGGGCATGGTGGCCGACATCGGCCAGCCCGACCTCGAGCACCGCATCGCCATTCTGCGGCGCAAGGCGCAGATGGACCATCTCGAGCATACGATTCCCGACGACGTGCTGCACTTCATCGCAGACCACGTGCAGTCCAATGTGCGCGAGCTCGAAGGTTCCATCATCAAGCTGCTCGCGTACGCGTCCCTCAAGCACCGCGTCGTCACCGTCGACCTCGCGCGCGAAGCCCTGCGCGACAAGCTGCGCAGCTCGGAGGCGAGCTCCGCGCGCCCGGAGCGGCAGGACCGCATGGGCGTCATCCAACAGCGCGTGGCCTCCGAATGGGGCGTCACCGTCGAAGGCCTGCAGTCCAAGACGCGCACCAAGACCCTGACGATTCCGCGGCAGGTCGCCATGTACCTCGCGCGCGAGATCCTGGGCCTGCAGCTCGTCGAAATCGGCCAAGCCTTCGGGGGCCGCGATCACTCCACGGTGATCCATTCCCTCGAGCGTGTGGCCGAGACCATGAAGGAAAGTGCGGAGTTCCGCGGGCGTGTGGAACGCGTGCGGGAAACCGTCCGGCATTCCGCATAGTGTCCACACTGTCCACACGGCGCGGCGCCCGACTGCGCGTTTCCCCCGCTGCTCCCCAAAGTCTCCACTGACGCTTCACGTGAGGCGCGGCCGCGAAGATACGCTCCTGCAAGCACTTTCGCGGTTCGTCCACAATCCACACCTTTCTACTACGTCTACTACTTAAGAAATTCAGTAGACAGAAACAGCCGGCTTCCGCGCTGTTCAACATTCTTCCGTCAGCCGCAGATGCGCTTCACGATCACACGCGAGAAGCTCCAGGAAGGGCTCGCCGCCGTCACGCCGGCCGTGCCCAACAAGACGACGCTGCCCGTGCTCGCCAATCTCCTGGTGCAAACCACCGAGAAGGGCATCCGCATTTCCGGCACGGATCTCGATATCGCCGTCTCGACCGAAGTCACCGCCGACGTTGAAGCGGCCGGTGCCATCACGATTCCCGCCCGCAAGCTGAGCGAGATTGCGCGCGAGTTGCCGCCGGCACCGGTGCGGATTTCGTCTACCGGTGATCAGCGCATCACGCTCGAATGCGGCCGCTCGAAGTTCAAGCTGCTGGGCTTGCCGAAGTCGGAGTTCCCGAGCTTCCCCGCCGTCCAGTTCGACAAGGCCGTGCGCGTACCCTCGGGCGATCTGCAGAAACTGATCGGTCACACCGCCTTCGCCGCCAGCACCGAAGAGAGCCGCCCGATCCTCAACGGCGTCCTCTGGGAGCTGCGCAGCGACGCGATGCGCATGGTGGCCACCAACGGCCATCGCCTCGCGAAGATGGAAGTGCCGGTGAAGGCCGGCCAGAAGGCCGATCTCATCATCCCGCCGAAGGCGCTTGAGCAGATCCGTCGCCTCTTCCCGGCCGAGGAAGAACTCGAGGTCGCGCAGGGCGAGAACCACCTCGGCTTCCGCTCGCCGTTCACCTCGGTCTACACGCGCCTCATCGAGGGGCCGTACCCTGGGTACGAGCAGGTCATCCCGAAGGACAACGACAAGTACGCCATCGTCGATCGCGCGGCGCTCATCAGCGCGCTGCGCCGCATGAGCGTCGTCGCCTCGGACCAGACGCATCGCATTCGCCTGTCGTTCAACGCGGGCATGCTCAAGTTCTCGGTCAGCACGCCCGACCTGGGCGAAGCGCAGGATGAACTCCCGATTCGCTACGAAGGAGACCCGCTCGACATCGGCTTCAACGCGGCCTATCTCCTCGAGATCCTTCGCTATCTCCCGACTGACGAAGTGCGCATGACCTTCCGCGCACCGGAACGCGCCAGCACCATCGAGCCCGAAGGCTGGAGCGATGCGGCGAAGTATCTCTGCTTGCTGATGCCGTTGCGCCTCGTGGACTAAGGCAGGCGCGCCTTACGGCGTGCGGATGATGAGGGCGCCGTGCTGCACGAGATCCTGCGTGCGCCGGCGCCCTTTCAGCTGCAAGCGCAGCTCGGACGATCCCTCGCCGACCAAGATGGCCGCGCCATCAAGCGACAACTCGAGCAAGGCGGTTGCCTGGCCCGCGCCCGTCACGTGGATCGAGTCGCCGAACTGCAGGCCCTCGCCGGACAGCGAGCTCGTCGACTCGCGTCGCACCCGAAGTGCAAGCTGCCCGTCGCGCGCCACCGCATCCTCGACGGTGAACTGGCGCACGCTGCGAACGCGGAGCAGGATTCCGTCGCGACACAACGGATACTCGGCGCTGTCGCGCCAAGTGCTGCCACGCGCCACGCGCGCCGGCGGCGCCACCCACGTTTCGCGCAGCGCCTGCACCACCGCGGCGCGTGCGTGACACGCCGTGTCGGCGGGCATGGTGAACGTCGGCTGCAGGCCAGGGGCGAGCTGCGCGGCCGCGAAGGAAACCGGCATCGCCAGCTCTGGCAGTGGACGCCACGTCGAATCCGATCCGACGATCACACTGAAGCCGCGCACCATGCCCACCACGCGCGCCGGTGCAGCGTCCGGCACGAGCGACCATTCCAGCAGGGCCTGGCTTGCGAGCGTGTCCTCGCGCACGACGCTGTCCACCCGCGATTGCAGCACGGCACTCAGCGTCACGAGCTGGCTGCGCGGGCGCCCGAGCGTGCGGAACCGCCACGGCCCAGCCAAGGAGTCGGGCGCGACGAGCGGCTCCGCGCGCGGAGCGGGCGTGTCGCGCGATCGCACGGCACTTGGTGCGCAGGCAACGAGGAGCGAGAGACCGGCGAGCGCGAGGAGACGAGGCATATCGCGAAGCATACACCACGACGTACGACGGGGGCGAGCGCTCCTCGCGCCCGCCCCCGCCACACCTGCGAGGGTCCCGTCTGTAAGCCGGGTTCTGTCGACGCGTTGCCGCGTCGGACGATCATTCCTCTCGGCGTACCTTCGCAGGCACGCTCTAGCGGCCAACCCGCGGCGTCTTGTTCGCAGAGGACTGCTGCTCGCCGCCTATTTGACCTTGCTCCCGCTGGGGTTTGCCGAGCCGCCGACGTTGCCGCCGACGCGGTGGGCTCTTACCCCACCCTTTCACCCTTACCTCCGGTTTCCCGAAGGCGGTTTGCTTTCTGTTGCACTGTCCGTCACGCGGTACGC
>PNKF01000133.1 GCA_013822285.1 Gemmatimonas sp. | reverse complement strand
ATCGCCGACGACGGCCGCGTGGACTCGACGTCGGTGCGCGTATTCGCGGTGGATTCGCTGGCGGTGGGCGGCGGTGAGCTGGCGCGCTATGTGTGGGCGATCGGTGCGCTGTACCAGCCGGACTTCGAGGTGCTGCCGGTGCTGCGACTCGATCGCTTGGGACGCGGTGGCGACCACGCGCCGTTCCATCGTATGGGCATTCCGGCGCTGCGCTTCTCCGAACGCCTCGAGAACTACAAACGCCAGCACCTCGTGACGGACACCTTCGAGTTCGTGAACTTCGGCTACATCGCGAAGGTGGCGCGCTTGAACCTCGCGACGGTGGTCTCGTTGGCAGCGGCGCCGTCGCGCCCCGTGCGCACGGCCTACGGCCGCGACCGGGAGTCTGGCGGCCAGAGCTTCAACATCCGCTGGGATACGGTGCCGGGCGTCGTGGCCTACGAACTGCTGGTGCGTCGCACGACAGCGCCGACCTACACGCGCATCGTACCGGCGGGCAACGTGACGAGCTTCCTGCTCGACGAGCAACTCGATGACGTGTGGGTTGGCGTGCGCGCGGTGGGGCCGAACGGACATCGCTCGCTGACCACCGTCGTCGGCGCACCGAACGGTCCGCGCTTGCCGAATCCCCCGCGTACGCCGCAGCCGTGAGTGCCTTCTCGGGTTTCCCGGCCGAGTCGCTGAAGTTCCTGAAGGGGCTCAAGCGACACAACGAGAAGACCTGGTTCGAGGAGAACCGGCCCGTGTACGAGCGCGCCGTGAAGCAGCCGTTGCAGCGCTTGGCCGAGGAGCTCGACGTCCAGTTTGCGACGCTGGCGCCGGAGTTCGTGGCGCCGCCGAAGCGTGCGCTGTTCCGGATCCATCGCGACGTGCGCTTCTCGAAGGACAAGTCGCCGTACAAGACGCATGCGGCACTGTGGGTCTTTCATCGCGACGCCGGTCGCGGCGTAGGCAAGAGCGTCGGCGAGGCGCATGGTGGCGCGGGCTTCTATTTCCATCTTGAGCCCGGTGCCTCGCTGGTGGCCGCGGGCTACTGGATGCCACCGCGGCCAGCGCTGACCATCATCCGCGAGCGACTGCTCGAGGACCATCGGCCGTTCGCCAAGCTGCTCAAGGCGCCAGCCTTCGTGAAGCGCTTTGGCGGGCTGAGCGACGACGAAGCAGGCGTGAAGCTCACGCGCGTGCCGCGTGGCGTGGATCCGGCGCATCCGGCAGCGGAGCTGCTGCGCTTCAATTCCTTCACGGCGTCACGATCGCTTACCGACGCGGAAGCGCTGTCGTCGAAGCTCGTCTCGCTCGTGATGAAGGACTACGCGGTGTTGCTGCCGATGGTGCGTTGGCTGAACGCCGCGCTGGGGCACGGCGCGGCGACCCGGCGGTAGGGGCGCGAGGCGCGGCGCCCGCGCCGTTGCCTCAGACCCGTCCGCGCACCACGCCTTCGAAGCGCCGCGCGGGATCGAACCAACGCTGCGCCAACGTACGCATGCCTTCCGGCGTGACGCCCGCGAGGTCGCTCGGATAGCGCGCAAGCTCCTCGAGTTCTCCCCAGAGATACGCGTCGGCGAGATCCGCCAACACCGCCGCGCCACTCGCTTGGCGGATTTGCCAAGCCCCCACGGCGTAGCGACGTGCGCGCTCCAGTTCGTGGGGCTGCACGAGCTCTTCGCGGAACTTCTCGAACTCGGCGAGCAGCCCTCGGCGCGCCGTGTCTTCCTTGTCGGGCGAGGTGGCGATGTATGCTGCGAACGTCCCGCCAACCGCACGCACATATGGACGCGCCAGTACCGTATACGCCAGCGACTGCCGGTCGCGCAGTTCTTCGAAGAAGCGTCCACCGAGTCCGCTGGCGACCCCACCTAACATCTCGGCTTCGAAGCGCGAGGATTCATCGCGCGCGGGACCTTCGAAGAGCATCGACAGCGCGGTCTGCTTCTTCTCGCGCGGCTCGACGTTCACGGCGCCCTGCGCGGGCCAGCTCGGCCGCAGGATCTGCGGGCGCGTGGCGGCGTGCAGGCCGTCGATGCGCGCGGCGATCGCGTCAGCCGTGCGCTGCGGGTCCACATCGCCGACCACGGCAAGGACGGCGCGCGAATGCAGGACCTTTCGCGCATGCCAATCGCGCAGCGCGGCGACGTCGAGTGCCTGCACCGATGCCTCAGAACCCAGCGTCGCACGTCCGTAGGGATGATCCGGCCAGGCGCGCTCCGCGGCGAGACGCATCGGCTGGCGATACATGTCATCACGCAGCGCGCCGAGCGAAGCGAGCGCGATCGCGCGTTCGGCCTCGAGTCCGTCGCTGGGGAACGCCGGCTCTACCATCAACTCGGCGAGCAAGGTGGTCGCGTCGTCGAGTCGGTCGGTGGGGACGCCGATGGTCCACTGCATGGCTTCAGTGCCCACGCTGGCGCCGAACGATCCCCCGAGCCGCTCGGCGTCTTCGGCGAACTGCGTAGCCGAGCGACGATCGGTGCCGCGCAGCATGGTGCGCGCCATCAGCGTCGAGATACCTGCCTGCTCGCCGGACTCCTCGATGACCCCGCCGGCGATGAATGCGCCGAGGTGTGCGAGCGCGGCACCTGGGCGCGGGCGCACGAGGATGGGAATGTCGCCGGACGTACGGAAGACGTGGACGCCGTCGATGACGCGATCCAGCCGCGCAGGGCGTGCAGGCGGTGACATCGAGGGGGGCGCGGGCGCCGAGGTCTCGAGGGGCGCGATGCCCGGCGCGTCGAGCAGTGCGCGCACCGCGTCGGCGTTCGCTCCGAGCGCTTCGCCGGCGCGCGGACGATACGCCACGACGCTGGCCTGGTCGAGCGAGAGATAGCGCTGGGCCACTTCGGTGAGGCGCTCGATCGTAGTCGAACGCAGAGCGTCCTGATACGCGAGGCCACGCTCCCAACCGCCCGCGAGCTCCCAAGAGCCGAGGAAGTTCGCCTGGCCCTCGGCGCTCTCCATGCGGCGCAGCCACTGCGCCTCGACGAGTTGACGTGCACGGGCGATCTCATCCGCGCCGAGCTCGCCCGTGCGCACACGGCGCAGTTGATCCGCGATGGCGCGCGCGGCGTCGCGGGCACGCTCGTGCGGCGCCGTGGCTTGGATGACGAACACGCCGAGATCGGTGGGCGTGTAGTTGAACGCGGAGATGCTGGACACCAAGCGGCGGTCGCGCGTGGCACGCACGAGGCGGGCCGCACGGCCGGACGAGAGGACGCTGGCGAGGAAATCCAACGCCGGGGCATCGGGATGATCGGCAGGCGGCGTGCGAAAGCCGAACACAAGCTCCGTCTGCGCGATGTCCCCTTCCCATTCGCGAAGCCGGAAGCCCGGTGCCGTCGCTTCCTGCGGTCCGCGGTCGCGCGTCAGTGCCGCATCGTCGAGCTGTCCATAGCGCATCGTCGCTTCCGCGATGGCTTCTGCGGGGTCGATGTCGCCGACGATGGCCAGCACCGTGTTCGACGGCCGGTAGTAGCCGCGATAGAAGGCCAGGAGCTGCTGGCGCGTCAGGGTCCGGAGCTCCTGTTCGCGGCCCATGCGCCAGCGGCGGATGCGATGACGGTCGTGCAGCAACTCGAACATCGTCTCGAGCGCCAGTGGCCCTGCGGAATCGGCCTTGCGCTTGGTCTCTTCGATGATGACTTCGAGCTCGCGACGCAGCTCGTCGGCGTCGATCACCGAGTTGGTGTAGGCGTCGGCCTGGACGTCGAGACCCGCACGCAGGCCGTCGGCCGGCAACACGGTGTAGTAGTGCGTGTGGTCGTAGATGGTCCCCGCATTGAGATAGCCGCCGGCGAGCTTCGTCGCACGGGCGATCTCGCCGACGCCACGGGTGGGCGTGCCCTTGAAGTACATGTGTTCGAGCACATGCGCGATGCCGACGGTGTCGTCAGGCTCGTCGAAGTAGCCGGCCTTCACCCAGGTGACGATCGCCACGACCGGCGCGGTGCGATCGCGTCGGGCAAGAATCGTCAGACCGTTCGGCAGCCGGACACGCTGCACGGAGTCCGGGGTGAGGAGCTGCGGCGTCATCAGGGTTCAGCGAACCAGCGGCGCGCGGCGAATGACGAGCAGCCCGGCAACGAGGAGGCCGATCCCGTAGCCAAACACGTGCACGAGGTCAGTGACCGGCCAGTCCGTGCCCTCGATGAGCGACTTGACGACGAGCTTCAGCGATTCAACGGGCGGCAGGCCGCGCACGATCGGCTGCAACCACTCGTAGAGGATTCCCTGCGCGGACAACTGCTGCAGCAGCTGCGTCCCCATGTACACCAGGATCAGCGCGAGGCCGTCCTTCGCAGTGAGCGCCGCACAGAGGGTCGTGAGACCACCGATGAGCACGAGCGTGGCGAGCTTCGCGACGACGGTGCCCAGCACGGGCACGTCCGCGCCGAAGTAGTAGCGGACGACAAGCGGCACCGGCAGGAAGCAGAGCGTGAACAACGCCAGCCCGGCGACGAAGCGATTCAAATAGAAGGGGACTGGCGACACGGGGTGCGAAAAGATGAATCGCACGTAATTCCGCTCACGGTCCTCGGCGATGCTGCGCGTCATGAACAGGAACGCGCCGAGGGTGAGGCAGAGCGGTGTGACACCGACATAGACCATCTTCAAGATCTTGCCGAGCGCGTTGGGGTCGAAATCCGGGTTGTTGCGCTGTGCATGCATGGTCGCGAAGACCGGGATGCCAGCGAAGACGATGAACATGGCCACCGACACGAAAGCGCGCGGCACCAGCTCGCGCAGCTGCCAGGGCGCATAGGCACGAAGCGTCGCGAGCGTCATCGGAGCGTCACCGCCGAGCGGAAGGCCTCTTCGAGCGACGATTCGGCGGGGGCGACGGCGACCACGAGGGCCCCGGCGTTGATGGCGGTGGCCAGCCCGGCATTCAGGCCGGCCACGTCGGCGGTGCACTCGACGTCCATGCCATTGAAGGTCGCGCCCTCGAAGGCCGCGGCCACGGCATCCGGCGCCTGCGTGACGCGGATGCGCCAACGACGCGCGGCCGTGATACCGGCGTCCGTGCGCACCTCGACCACCCGTTGGATGGCGCCGCGATCCACGATGGCGACACGATCACAGAGGCGCTCGAGCTCGTCGAGGTTGTGCGAGGCGATGAGCACCGCGCGGTCGGCGCGGCGGATGCCGGCGACGATGTCGCGGAATCGTGCCGTCCACACCGGATCCAGCCCGTGCGTGGGCTCGTCGAAGATCACCATCGCGCGGTCGGCCAGCAGCGCGTGTGCGAGGCCGACGCGTTGGAGATTGCCCTTGCTCAGCGCCTTCAACTTCTTGCGCCGGTGCTCCCCGATGCCCACGGCCTCGATGACGCGCTCGATCTCCGCGTCACGGCGCTCCGCCGGAATACCCGCGAGCACGGCCATGCGCTTGAGTGCCTCGTCGGAGCGCCAGGTCAGCGGCCAGGTCATCAACTCCGGCAGGTATGCCACGCCATTGCGCTCGACGTAGCGGCGTGGCGGCATGCCGTCGATCGTCAGCTCGCCTTCGTCGGGTGTGAGCATGCCGAGCAGCATGGCGATCAGCGTGCTCTTCCCTGCACCGTTCGGGCCGGCGATGCCGAGGACTTCGCCACGCTTGAGCTCGAGCGTCACGTTGGACACAGCACGGACGCCCGGTCCGCGCCAGGACCGGTAGGTCTTACTCACATTGTCGAGAACAATCACCGTTCGATACGTAGGAGTCCGGCGTCAGCACTGGCGCGGAGGAAGCTCTCCGCGTCACGCGTGGGGATGAGGAGGCCAGTCAGCGCGAATCCCCGCCGCGCCTCGGATTGCATGTACTCTTCGAGCGAACGCTGTGCTTGCCCGGGCGTGGCATCGCGCATGCCGCGCACGATCTCTTCCCAGCTGCCTTCGTACGGGCGCCCATCACGCCCGACGACGCGATGCCGCACGGGCGCACCCTTCTGTTCGCTGATCTCCGTGAGCAGCGCCCCGAACAATTCGAGCTGGGACCGCGCGGCTTCCTGCTCCTGCTCGGCGGCCCGCTGCTCGATCTCGCTGAGCATCTCATCCAGGGCATCCGGCGCCGGCGTGAGCTCGACGAGCCGCTCTTCCCAGATCTTCAGCGAGGGATCGTCGTCGCGCAGGCGCAGGTGTGACTTCTTGAGTTCGAGCAGGCGCCAGATGCCCAGCTCGTCCCAGTGATCCTCCGGCTTGGTGCGATCGAGATGATACAGCGCCGCTTCGTACTCGCCTTGGTCGTAGAGCAGGTTGCCGAG
>PNKF01000132.1 GCA_013822285.1 Gemmatimonas sp. | reverse complement strand
GGAAGGCGCGGAGTTCGAGATCCGCCGCATGGCGCTGGCCGTGCTGCGCGTGCTGCAGCAGGAGGCGCCGAGCTTCTTCAACGACTTCGAGGTCTACACGGCCGCGGACCGCGCCGAGTCGGCGCGGATCGCGTACCACAAGATCTAGACGACGCGCGAGTTGAACGCGCAGTGAAGGCGCAGGCCGCTACTCCGCGGCCTGCGCCTTCACCACTTTCTGCACCACTTCCGCCGGCGCCTGCTCAAACCCGTGCATGCGGTACGACACCGACCCGTACCCATGCGTGAGGCTCTGCAGCCTCGTGGCGTAGAGATGCAACTCGGCCATCGGCACGATCGCCTTCACGACGCTGCCGCTGCCATCGTCGAGCGGCTCCGTGCCGAGGATATGCCCGCGGCGTCCTGACAGATCGCCCAACACGTCGCCCAGCTGCGCGTCCGGCGTGCGCACTTCGATGTGCATCAGCGGTTCGAGTAGTACGGGCTTGGCCTTCGGCGCGATCGTCTTGAAGGCGAGGATGCCGGCCATCTTGAACGAGGCTTCGTTGGAATCCACCGAGTGGTACGAGCCGTCGAAGACCTCGACCTCAAAGTCCACCACCGGGTAGCCGGCGAGCACGCCGCGTTCGGCGGCCTCCTGCACGCCCTTGTCCACCGCGGGGATGTACTGCCTCGGAATCACGCCGCCGCTGATGCTGTCGACGAAGCGATACCCGTTGCCCCGCGGCACCGGCTTGATGCGGATCCAGCAGTCGCCGAACTGACCTTTGCCGCCGGTCTGCTTCTTGTGGCGACCCTGGCCTTCGGCTCTGCCGAGCAGCGTCTCGCGATACGGCACGCGGGGTGGGCGCAGGGAGGCCTTCACGCCGTACTGGCGCTCCAGCCGCGCCAACGCAATCTCGAGGTGACGCTCGCCCAGCCCCTCGATGATGGTCTCGTGCGTCTCCGACTCGTAATGCGTCTGGATCGTCGGGTCTTCGTCGTGCAGGCGATGCAGGCCCAGTTGCAGCTTTTCTTCTTCTGCATGCGCATTCGCGGCGATGGCGAAGCTCACCAGCGCGTCCGGGAACGGAATCTGCGGCATGCGCACCGGATGCTCCTTGGTGGAGAGCGTGTCGTTGGTGTGCGTGTTACGCAGCTTGGCCACGCAGCCGATATCGCCCGGATGGAGCTTGGATACTTCGAGACGTTCCTTGCCCTGCGGAATCGCCAGGTGCGAAAGCTTCTCCGGCGCAGACCGCGTCGCGTTGTACACCTCGGCGCCGTTGGCCACCGTGCCCGAGAAGGTGCGGAAGTACGAGACTTCACCGACGTGCGGCTCCGTGGTCGTCTTGAACACCAGCGCCGTGAACGGCGCGTCGTCCCGCGGATGGATCTCGACCACGTGATCGCCCTCGGCGCCCTTCAGTCCGTGCTGCTCTTCCATCTCGTAGGCGCTGGGCATCATCTGCACGAGGAAGTCGAGCACGGTGCGCACACCGTAGGTGAGCTGCGAGGAGCAGCAGAGCAGCGGGAAGAGCTCGGCACGCTTCATCGCCTCCTTCATGGCGCGCATCTCTTCGTCGCCGGGGATCTCCTCGCCCGAGAAGAAGCGCTCGAGCAGGGCGTCGTCCGTGGCGGCGACGGCTTCGACCATCTCCGCGTGGTACTTCTCGAAGCGCTTCTGCTCGCTGGCGGGGATCGGGCCTTCCTCGTACTCGCCGGCCTTGGTGCCTGGCTTGAAGAGGTGCGCCTTCTTCGTGAAGAGGTTGATGATGCCCTTGAAGCTCGCCCCGGCGCCGATGGGGATCTCGACCGGCACGACCTTGGGCGTGAGCTTGGCCTTGATGGACGCGTAGGCGGCGTCGAAGTCGGCCGTTTCCTTGTCCATCATCGAGACGACGAAGAGCACCGGGTCCTGCCGCTTCACGGCTTCGCGGAACATGCGCTCCGTGCCGACCTCGACGCCGGAGTTGGCGCCGATGGTCACCAGCGCGCCGTCCGCGGCGACGAGGCCTGCGATGGCGTCGCCGGCGAAGTCTGCGTAGCCCGGCGTGTCGAGCAGGTTGATCTTCGTGTCGCGCCACTCGGCGTGGGCGCAGCCCAGCGAGATGGAGTATCCGCGGGCGGTCTCCTCAGGCGAGGTGTCGGTGAGCGTGGTGCCGTCCTTGATCGTGCCGTGTCGTCGCGAACTCCCCGAAACGAATGCGAGCGAGTCGACCAGCGTGGTCTTCCCGCTCGCTCCATGTCCGACAACGGCGACGTTCCGGATCTCCGCGCTCTTGTATTCCCGCATCGGGACACCCTCCTCCCGCCTGTGGCGGGCGCAACTGGGGATTAGATGTTCGCCCCCGGGCCTGCCGATGGCAATCGGGCGGTTCAGGACCATCCTGTGAGGGTTTGCCCCAGACGCAAACGGGCGCCCCGAGGGGCGCCCGTGGACCTGCGCTGCAGCCGCGACTTACTCGTCGTCGGCGAAGTTCTCGGCGTCCGCCTCGCGCATCACCGCGAGCTGGTCCGACTGCCGCGCGGCGGGAGCCGCCGAGGACGCGAACTGGAAGCCGAGCGCGCGGCGCGTGCCTTCCGGCCACTCCGGCATCAGCAGATTCGCCAGCAGGCGACGGATGCCCTGCCCACCTTCGCGGAGGATCTCCTGCGCCGTCTCCGTCAGCACGGTGAGCGGGATGGTCAGCTCGCGCTTGATGATCTCACCGGTGTTGCGGTCGGTGTAGGCGGTCTCGCCGACGGCATCTTCGTTGCCGACGATGCGGATCTCACCGGTGGTGAAGGCTTCGCCGCGGGCTGCCTTGCGGGCCTCGACCGTCGCGGCCAGCGCGAGGGCCAGGGACTCCGGTGTCGGCTCGCCGTACAGCGTGACGATCTCGCGCGTGGGGGCCTCGAGGGTCTCCCGCGAATGCACCGCATTGACGCGCGCGACCGTCGCACGCTCGTCATTGCCCTCGTGGATCTGCACCATCACGTCCATCGTCGCTCCGTCCGCTCGTGACTGTCGCGTTGTGTCGCCTGCAAGCTCTACCTAACAAGAACCCCCGGCGTCACTCCGCGTTCCGCCTCGTCAATGAAGATTCGATGACGATGCGTCGCGACCAAGAGGCACTGGGCATTCGAGACGCAGTCGATACGTTTGATGCGTGATGCGTCTCACCATTCTTCTCGCTCTCGCTGTCCTAGGCCGAAGCCTGTCGGCCCAGGCTGCGCCGACTCGCGCGCCCAACGAGCTCGGCCGTATTCCGGTCCTCGAGTACCATCTCATCGGGGAGCGCGAGGCCCGCTGGTCGCGCAACTGGCAGCGCTTTGCCCGCGACCTCGAGCTGCTCCACTCCCGTGGGTATCGGCCGATTACGGTGCGCCAACTCGTGCGGGGCGAAATCGACCTCCCCGCCGGACTCTCCCCGGTGGTCATCACCTTCGACGACGCCTCGCCTGGCCAGTTTCGATACATCGAGCGCAACGGCCAGCTCAGCGTCGACCCGCAGTCCGCCGTCGGCATCTGGGATGCCATGGCCGCCAAGCACCCAGAGTGGAAGGGCGGCGGCACCTTCTGCGTGCTGACCGCGGCCGCCGAGGGCCACGCGCTCTTCGGCGAAAAGGGCATCCAAGGCCAGCGGAGTGAGTGGCGGCACCGCAAGGTCCGCTATCTCGTCGAGCAGGGGCACGAGGTCTGCAATCACACGCTCTACCACGTGAACCTCGCGCGCTCGTCCGCGGCCTTCGGCATGGAGCAGATCGCCCGCGCCCAGCTCGCCGTGGACTCGGCCGTCAGCGGCTATCGCATGACCAGCTTCGCCCTGCCCCTCGGCGAGTGGCCGGCGGACCGCAGCATCCTGCGCAGCGGACGCTGGACAGACCCGCGCTCGGGACGCGAGATGCGCTACGAGATCGACGCGATCCTCATGGTCGCGGGCGGCCCCTCGCGCAGCCCCAAGGATCCGCAGTTCGACCCGCTGCGCATTCCCCGCGTGCAGGTCTTCGGCGAAGAGCTGGAGCGCACGCTGGATCAGCTCGACCGCAACAACTCGCGCTACGTGAGCGCTGGGCGTCGACCCGCCGCCCCCGCCACGACGCGGCCGAGGCGCTAAGCACCCCCGCGCATCACCTCGTGATGCGCGCGGTTGTCCCAGTGAGCGGTCTCGGTGAGGTTGCCGATACTGCGTATGATGCCCTCCCCCCGGATTCGCCGTTCCCGCTCGCAACAGCCAGCGCTGCGCCATATCGCGTTCTTCGACGCGATCGCTGGTTTGCCCCCGTACGCGCCTGAACGCTGCCCGCTCACCGCAACGCTGCTGACGCTGCGCCTCGCCGATGAGTGGCAGCGCAGCGGCCCGGCAGCCCTGGACCCCGCCGGCAGCGCCCTCGCCAGCACACGCCGCGCAATCGCCGAGTGCGATGACGAAGCCCCGCTGCAGCAGGCCCTGAACGCAGCGGTCGATGCGATGTGCGCGCTCCCCGCGCCGGACGCGCATGCGTTGGCGCTGCGCCTCGACGCCGTGCGCGCCGTCTGGGACGCGCGGCTCGCCCCGGAACTCGCCGAGGCGCTGCGCGCATGAACATCGCCGCCTGCGTGCACACGACGCGACAAGGCCGGCTGCGCGCCGCACTCGGCGAGCGGCACCGCCTGCATGTGGCACTCGACTGGGCGCACGCCAGGCAGCTGCTGCGGCACGAAGCGGTGGACGTGCTCGTGGTCGATCCGCTCGTGGGCGGCGAGACCTCGAGCGTCGATGCCATCGAGGCCCTGCGTGCCGCGTATCCCTCGATGCCCGTCGTGATGTATTCAGCGCTCACGCCTCCAGCGGCGGCCGCGTTCGCTGAGTTAGGCCGTCGCGGCGTCGGCACCGCCGTTCTGCAGGATGTGGACGACTCGCCAATCGAGTTGCAGCGCGTGTTGCAGCGGCAGCCTGGCGTGGCGCTGTCGGATGCGCTGCTCGCGCGACTCACACCGGCGCTGCAGTCCATCTCGGCGTCGGTCGCCACGGCCATCGCGCGCAGCGTGCACACGCCGTCGGCGTTCCGCGATGTACCGGACATCGCCGCGGCCGCCGGTGTCGCACGACGCACCTTGTACCGCGAATGCGAGCGAGCCGGATTGGCGTCGCCGCGTGAAGTCTTGGCCGGCGCCCGCGTGCTCCGCGCCTACGCCCTACTCCGCGACGGGAACATGGGCATCGACGACTGTGCCACGGCGCTGCGCTACTCGAGCGCGCATCACATGGCCAACGCCATGCGCTGGGCCTGCGGGACGACGTCTGCGCGCGCACGCGCGCAGGTGCCACCGGATGTGTTCGTCGAACGCCTCGCGGCGCGACTCCTGCCTACAGCTTCCAGGCCTTAAGCGTCGTCAGCGCGGAGGAGAGCGCTTCCTTCTCGCGCGCATCGGCGGCGGTCGCCATCAGCATCTCGTAGGTGCCAATCGCGAGCTTCATCGCCACGGGATCGTTCTCGGCGCTGGCCACGCTCGCCGCGTTGTCCGCCATGGCGGCGTGCGCGAGCTTGTCCTCAGGGAAGCGCATGGTCACCTGCTGCCAGCGGCTCATGCGGCCACGAGGCGAGCTCTCGGTGAGCGCCCACAGATGCCAGGCGGCGCGGTTCTGCGGATCGGCCGCCAACGCACGACCGGCAATCTCGCCCACGACGTCCGGGCCGCGGCCGGTCAGCCAGTACGCGTTGGCCAGTGCCACCAGCGCCGCGGCGTTGTCGGGCTCGCGTTCCACCACGCGCTCGTAGACAGGGCCCGCGACTTCGTGCAGTTCGCGGTACGGCTCGACCGCGGCGATGAGCTCAGCCGTGGAGGTCGTGGCCTCGCAGACGGCATCGAGTGCCGCCAGGAGCTTGGCGATGTCGCCGTCCTGCCGATATGCTTTCACGTGGGCCGCAACGGCGGCGCGCGCATCCTGCGCGGATCGAACCATACTGAAAGCTATCGGGCGCAGGGCGCCCCCGGCACCGGAGCAGGTCGTGGACAGCACGCCAAGGAAGTCGCTGCAGCACACGCTCAACAACCCGCTGGCCGGCTTGCTGGCCGAGCTGCAGCTGTTGGAAATGGAGGACCTACCCGACAACCATCGCGAGGCGGTTGAACGCTGCATCGAGCTGACGCGACGGCTGGTCCAGATCGTCCGCGACCAAGTGCCGAAGGACGCCTGAGCGACGGTCGACCCACGGCGACGCCTCTCGCAGCGCAGGTCCGGGGCGTGATTTCGGCGGCACCGGCAACGTGCTAGGCTTGCCAAATCCACCAGGCCACCGCATACTGAATC
>PNKF01000131.1 GCA_013822285.1 Gemmatimonas sp. | reverse complement strand
CCTTGGCTTCCTTCGGATAGTTGCAGATGAAGATCGGCGTCTCGTAGTCCTCGACGAGCAGCGCCTCGTCCTCGGCCCCGAGGTCATCGCCCCACTTCACGCTGCTGCCCTTCCTCTGCAGCGTGGCGACGGCGTCGGTGTAGTCGATGCGCGGGAACGGCGCCTTCACCTTCTCCAGCTTGCTGACGTCGCGCTCGAGTTCCTTGAGCGCCGGCTGCTGGCGCTCCAGCACCCGCTGCACGAGGAAGGACACGAAATCCTCCTGCAGGTCCATGTTGGCGTGCGTGTCGTTGAAGGCCACCTCGGGCTCGATCATCCAGAACTCGGTGAGGTGGCGACGCGTCTTCGACTTCTCGGCGCGGAACGTCGGCCCGAAGGTGTAGATCTTGCCGAAGGCCGCGGCCAACGCTTCACCGTAGAGCTGGCCCGTCTGCGCCAGGTACGCGTTGCCTTCGTCGAAGTACTCGGTGGCAAAGAGCCCCGCGCGCTCGCCGATCGCCGCGGTGAGGATCGGCGTGTCGGTGCGCAGGAAGCCGCGCTCGTAGAAAAAGTCGTGGATCGCCTGCTCGATCTCGTTGCGAATGCGCATGATCGCCACCTGCCGCGGCGTGCGCAGCCAGAAGTGGCGATTGTCGAGTAGGAAGTCGACGCCGTGTTCCTTGGGCTGGATCGGATAATCCAGCGCGCTGGGTCCGATCAAGGACAGCGCCGTGACGCCGAGCTCGACGCCACCCGGCGCGCGGGCATCGGCCTTCACTTCGCCGCTCACGGTCAGCGAGCACTCGAGCGTGAGCTTCTGGAAAGCGTCCCAGGTCTCCGGTGAGACCTGTGGCTTCACGACGACGCATTGCAGGATGCCCGTGCCGTCGCGCATGGTGACGAAGGCGACCTTGCCGGAGCTGCGCGTATGCGTGACCCAGCCACTGAGCGTCGCGGTCTGGCCCACGAGGCCGGGGAGGTCGGAAATTCGAGTCGGTTCGGTGGTGCGAGTCATCCCTGTAAGCTACGGAGCGCCAACGGGATGGGAAAGGCGCGGGGCCTACTGCGGCTCGAGCGTCACGCCCCTCGGGAATCGCATGCTCAGCCCGAAGCCAAAACTCCAGTGCGGGACGCGCAGGTCGCGCAGCGAGGTCTCTTGGCGCTGGACATCGATGCGGACGCCCACCTTCTGCTCGGCGCCGAGGTAGGAGCGGAAGCCGGCGGCGAGCACCCAGGTCGGGGACTTGTCCTCGACGTCGTAGTAGCCTTCCTGCGCCTGTTCGTCCCAGAGCGCGATGCCGTAGCCGACGCGCACGTAGGGCCAGAGCGAGCGGTGCAACTCGATGGGAATCACCGCGCTGGCCACACCGGCGCAGAGGGAGACGAACTCCTGCTGCAGGTTCGGGACACGGCGCTTGGAGCCGCGCGAGCAGTTCCCGTCGAGCTGCAGGGCCATCCGCTTATGCAACTGCCGCTCCCCGTACACCACGAAGCGGGTGCCCCGCTCCTGGAAGACGCCGGGGATGTAGTTCGCAAATCCGACATCCATGCCGAAGTGCCACTCGCCGACGTCCGGTCGCTTGTCGCCGCGACGCGGGGTGTCTTCAGGCACGGGCAACCATTCGACTTGGGCTGCCGCCGGCGTGGCCACGGCAAGAAGCAACAGGAGGAGCAGGCGCATGCAGTGGATGATACCGATGGATGCGGGCGTGGGGGAGGAGTGGCGAAATGACGCGGACCCGCTCAGCTTCAAGGCCGTGTCCGCCACGCCCATTCGCGCGACTGAGCATCCGTCGCCCCCGTCGTACCCCGCAGGAACCCTGTTGGTGACATCCTGTCAGAACGTCGGCGTGCTGGTCGAGGCGACGCAGCGACGTCTGGTCGCCACCGCCCCGATCGCCGCCGGTTCGGTGATCTTCACCCTCGTCGGCCGGGAGACGCGCGTCGCCACGCGCTACTCCATCCAAGTCGGGCCGGAGATGCATCTCGACTCCGACGACCTTCCCACCGATGAGGCGCGGGTCCGCGACCGCTACTGGATGTACCTCAATCACTCCTGCGAGCCGAGCGCGTGGATTCGCGGGCTCTCTGTGATCGCCTTGCGGGATATCGCGCCGGGCGAGGGCGTGACCTTCGACTACAACGCCACCGAGCTCTCGATGGCGGAGCCGTTCGACTGCCACTGCGGGACCGCCGCCTGCGTGGGTCGCGTCGCGGGCTACGCCCACCTCGACGCCGCGAGCCGCGACCGGATCACGCCGTACCTGTCGGAGTACCTGCGGGCGGGCTGATGCGGCGTCCCTGCGCGTCGAGCGCCGGGAGGAAGATCCAGAAGGTCGTGCCCTGCCCCGGTTCGCTCTCCACGACGGCGTGGCCGCCCGCCGAGCGCACCACCCCCTGCACCACCGCGAGCCCGAGCCCTGTGCCGCGGGATTCCTGCTTCGTCGTGAAGTAGGGCTCGAACACGCGCCGCAGCACCTCGGGCGACATCCCACTCCCGGAGTCGCGCACCGTGAGCAGCACCCACTCACCCGTCGGCGCGCGCGCGGGGCGATCCTCGGACGCGCGAATCCGCCGGAGTCGCAGCGCAATCTCGCCTCGACCGTTGATGGCATCGCGCGCATTCACCACGAGGTTGAGCACGACCTGGGTGAACTGCGACGGATCGATCCACACCGATGGTGTGCCCGCCGCGGCCTGCACCGTGAGCGCCACGCGTTGCCCGAGCAGCCGACGCAGCAACGGTTCCATCTCGACCAGTGTGCGCCCGAGGTCGGCGGCGCGCGGCTCCGACGCCGCGCCGCGGCTGAACGCCAGCAACTGCGCCGTGAGTCCCTTGGCGCGCGCCGCGACCTTCAGCGCCTCCTCGAGATCGTCACGCACCATGGTGAGGCCCACGTCCGAGGAGGCCGCCACCCCATCGCGCGCCAATTCGATGAAGGAGCTGATCGCCGCCAGCAGGTTGTTGAAGTCGTGCGCGACGCCACCCGCCATGGTGCCGATCGTCTCGACACGTTCCAACTGACGCGCCCGTGACTCGATGGCGCGGCGATCGGACGCATCTGAGATCACGCCATGCGCCCGCACCGCCTGCCCGCGTTCGTCGCGTTCGATCTCGCCGAGCACCAGCACCCAACGTTCCGAACCGTCCGGCAGCAGCACGCGATGCTCCAGCGTGTACTCCGGACGGTCCGACTTGAGAATCTCGAGGAACACCCGCGCCACGAAGGCCGCGTCTTCGGGATGGATGATGTGGAAGAACATCTCCAGCGGGCCATCCACCTCATGCATCGCGCGCCCGACGATGGCCGCCCCATTCTCGTCGAAGGTCATGCGATCAGCCGTCACGTCGAGCTCCCAGCTGCCCATGCGGCCGGCGCGCAGGGCGACGCCGAGCCGCGCCGTGCGCGCCGCGATGGCATCCTGCATGCGAACCTGTCGCAGGCCAACCAAGGCGCCGAGCAGCATGACGGCGAGCACCATCGCGGCGGCGGCCGCGCGTGCGGCAAGCCGCTCGCTGGCGCTAAATGCCGCCCATCCGTCGATCGGCGCACCGCGTAGGCTCCAGTCGCCGTCGGGCACGGGAATCGGCAGGATCTCGGGCGATGCGTCCGCGCTCAGCGTGTCACCGCCGAACCAGCGATCGGACCGGTCGCGCACTTCAAGTCGCAGCCCCGTGCGGCGATCCGGGATGCCCGCCTCGGCCACGATCGACGGCACGTCGAGGATCACGGCGACGAGCTGCGGGAATCCCGGTCGTGGCGTGAGCCGCTTGCGCACCAGCAGACCATCGCCGCCCTGCACCAGCAGGATCGGCCCGGTAATCACGATGGAGTCCGTGGCCAGCGCACGCCGCACGCCGTTCGGCACCTCGGGGCGCGGGTCCGCCAGCAGGTTGTAGCCCAAGGCCCGCTCGTTGCCGGCCAACGGCCAGGTGGCCACGATGAATCCGTCCTGCACCAACTGCAGCGTGCGCACGCCGACGGTGGCCGCAACGATGCCACCCGCGAACGTCTGGAAGCTCGCGTCAAGCGCGGCACGCGTCGGCTGCGCTTCGACGAACGAATGCAAGCCGTTCAACTGCGCCACGCGGCGCGCCACCGACGTGCGGAGTGCCGCGGCGGTCGGTCCCATCGCGCGCTGCACCGCGACGCGAGCCTCCGCTTCGAGATGAGCGCCGTACCAGCCGTCGAAGGCAACGGCCATCGCCAGCGCGACGACGCCCGCCACTCCCGCCCATCGCCACGGCAAACGCTGGCGAAGCGGCCGAGGCGCAGAGGGAGATTCTACCGTCGACGGCATGCCTGAGTGTGACCTCGGGTACTGCGTCGCGCCAGTGCAGTCGGCTCAGCCAACGCGGAACAACTCCAGGGCGCGGCCATACTGACGCCTGAGCACCATCTGCATCCCCTGATGCTCGGGGCGCTTCAGCTCCGGATCCTGCGCCAGCAGCGCCACCGCGCCGCGCCGCGCGATCTCGCTCAGCTCTTCGTCGCGCAGGGGATCGGCCACCTTGAACATCGGTACGCCGCTCTGCCGCTCGCCGAACAGATCGCCCATGCCACGCTGCTCGAGGTCGGCGCGGGCGATCTCGAAGCCGTCCTCCGTCTCCAAGAACGGCGCCAAGCGCTCCGCCGACTCCTCTCCGACGTCGCCGAGCAGGATGCAGTAGCTCTCCGCCGCCCCACGCCCCACGCGCCCGCGCAGCTGGTGCAGCTGCGACAAGCCAAAGCGCTCGGGATGCTCCACGACCATGACCGTCGCATTCGGCACGTCGATGCCCACCTCGATCACCGTCGTCGCCACCAGCAGGTCGAGCTGCCCGTCGCGGAAGCTGCGCATCACCTGGTCCTTCTCCTCCGCCTTCATGCGGCCATGCAGCAAGGCCATGCGACGGCCCGCGAACGGACCCGCCGCCAACTCCTCGAAGGCCTTGGTCGCCGCCTTCAGCGCGACTTTCTCCGACTCCTCGATCAGCGGATACACCAGGTACGCCTGCCGTCCTGCGTCGATCTGCCGGTTGATGAACTCCATCACGCGCGCCCGGCCGTTCTCCGGCCGCAGCGCCGTGGTCACGGGCTGTCGCCCGGGCGGCCGCTCGTCCAGGATGCTCACATCGAGATCGCCGTACATCGTCAGCGCCAGCGACCGCGGAATCGGCGTCGCGCTCATGAGCAGCACGTCGGGCTTCTCGCCCTTCCGCCCCTGCTCCACCAGCGCGCGGCGATGCTCCACCCCGAAGCGATGCTGCTCATCGATGACCGCCAGGCCAAGCTTCGCGAACTTCGTGCCCTCCACCTGCAGCGCGTGCGTGCCGATGGCGATCAAGGGCTCACCGCTCTCCAAGCGCGTCGCCGCGAGCTTGCGCTCCTTGGCGCTCCGGCTACCCGTGATCAACACCGGCACGATCCCCAGCGGCGCCAGCAGCTTGTCGAAGGTCCGTGCATGCTGCTCGGCCAACAACTCCGTCGGCGCCATCACCGCCACCTGATAGCCGTTCTCCAAGGCGAGCAGCGCCGCGAACACCGCGACGACGGTCTTGCCCGCACCGACATCGCCCTGCAGGAGCCGGTGCATGCGCTCTGGCGCGCACATGTCGCCGACGATCTCGCGCACGGCCCGCACCTGCGCCTTCGTCAACTCGAAGGGCAGCACCTCCCGGAAGCGCGAGGTGAGCTCCTTCTTGTTCACGAAGCGAATGCCATCCCGCGCCTGCTTGGCGATGTCATGCGCACGGCGCTGCAACAGATGCACGAAGAGCAGTTCTTCGTAGGCCAAGCGGGCGCGGGCCTTGTGTGCCTCGGCCACCGACGTCGGCCGATGCAGGGCCCGCAGCGCATCCTGCAGCGAGGGCACCCCGGCCTCGGCCAGCAATGCCGACGGGAGATACTCCTGCACCAAGGGCAGCAAGGCATCGACGTGCTTGTCGATGAGCTGCCGGATCAACTTGAAGCTCAGGCCTTCGGTGGCGCGATACACCGCGAGCACTCGGCCGGCCGAGGTCGCATCGCCGTCGGGCCCGAGGTTGACAAACTCGCGCGGCGACAGCTGGCGGCCGTGGTAGAAGCGCACCGGCCCCGTGAGCAGCAGCTGATCGTCCTTGTTGATCGAGCGGTCGAGCCAGGGCTGCCCCGGCCAACTCACTTCGATCATGCCCGACGCGTCCTTCACCACCGCTTGGAAGATTCGCAGGCCTTTGCGCGTCGGCAGGATGCCCTTCGAGATCACCGTCCCGATCACCGACGCGTCGTCCCCGACGCGCAGCCTGGCGATCGGCGTGACCGTGCTGGCGTCTTCGTAGCGGAACGGGATGTGGAACAGCAGA
>PNKF01000130.1 GCA_013822285.1 Gemmatimonas sp. | reverse complement strand
GGGGCGTTAGCTCAGCTGGGAGAGCACCTGCTTTGCAAGCAGGGGGTCGCCGGTTCGATCCCGGCACGCTCCATCGGGTTCAGACGTTTACCACGGGTCGCGTCGGCGGGTGCCGGCGCGACCCGCGCCTTTCCACCAGAGATCCTCTCCATGACGCTTACGGTTCCTGCGGTCGGCTCGCCGGCCCCTGACTTCTCCCTGCACAGCACCAACGGCGAAGTCGTGACCCTGGCCCAGTTCAAGGGCAAGGCCAGCGTGCTGCTCGCCTTCTTCCCGCTCGCCTTCACCTCGACCTGCACGGCCGAGATGTGCGCCTTCACCGAGGACTACTCGGCCTTCGCCGACAAGGGCGTGGTGGTCCTGCCGGTGAGCGTCGATGCGGTGCCCTCGCTGAAGGCCTTCAAGGCCCAGTACAACATGGGCGTCGAACTGCTCAGCGACTTCAAGCGCGAGGCCTCGCGCGCCTACGGCACGCTGATGGAGAGCACCTTCTTCTCCAACCGCGCGTACTTCCTCATCGACGCGCAGGGCATCCTGCGGTGGAGCTATGTGGAGGAGACGCCGGGGACGAAGCGCGAAAACTCCGAGATCTTGGCCGAGATCGCGAAGCTTTGAACCGCAGATGTGAGATGTAAGATGTGAGATGTAAGTGGGGCGCACCGACCCATCGGCGCGCCCCTCTTCCGTCTTACACCTTACATCTCACGTCTGCAGTCATGAGACCTTGATCTCCACGCGACGCGCCGGAATCTCCGCCTTCGGCACCGTCACCGTCAGCACGCCATGCGCGTAACGCGCGTCGATCGCCTCCTCGCGCACCTGCGCCGGCAGGCGGAAGCTGCGCTCGAAGGCGCCGCTGATGCGCTCCGTACTCAGCCAGCGGCTGTCGTCGTCGCCTTCCTTGCGCACGATGTCCTTCTGGCCGCGGATCTTCAGCACCCGGGCCTCCGCCGTGACCTCGACCTGCGCGGGGTCGACGCCGGGAATCTCGATGGCGAACTCCCAAGCATCCTTCGTCTCACGAATGTCCACCGCCGGGGTCCAGCTGGCGGTGATCGGTGCGACGCGGGCCACGGCGTCGTCGAAGAAGCGGTCCAGCTCGCGGCGCAGCGAGCCGATGGGGGAGAGCGTTGTGCGATACACCATGGAATCCTCCTGAATGCAGGCATGACGTGACGTAGTGCGGGCCCCTCGGCCCGCTCGGCGCCCTACTCGCGCAACTGGCATGCCGCAGCCGATGCGCCGACTCGACCGACCGGGCTGTCGAGTCGGCGCGGCCGGCTGTCAGCTCGGCACAGGACGGCGTGATTTCCCTTGTCGGCCCTCGGCGCGGGCCGTAGCTTCCGCCCACTCCCCGCATCGCACCGTGACGACGCCTACCAGCCCTGATGCCGCGCACGAAGGCCGTGCCGCCCGCGCCCTCTCGGCGTTGGCGGGGATCAGCGCCGAGCTCGCGTCGGCACGCGCGTTGGAGAGCACGGTGGATCGCGCCCTGGGCACGCTGCGCGCGTTCCTCGACGCGCAGCAGGTCTCGTTGTGGCTGCATACGCCGCAGGGCCTCGCCCTGACCTTCGCGGCCGGCGAGGACGCCACCACGGAAGACGAGGTGCGCAAAGGCCTGCGCCTGGGCGATTCGCTGCAGGTCGTGCGAGACCTCGAAGTCGCGCCGATCATCCTCGGCGACCGTCGCGTCGGCGCGCTGGTGGTGAAGACCCTGCGCGCCCTGGGCGACGAGGAGCGCATGCTGCTCACCGCGCTCGCGAACCTGCTCGCCCCGGAACTCGCACACGCCGAGCGCTCACGGCAGCTGGAAGTCGAAGTGGCCGCGCGCACGGCGGAGATCGAGCGCGGCCGCCGCTTCACGGAGAAGATCATCGACTCGCTGCCGCTCGGCCTGTACGTGATCGACCGCGAGTATCGCATCCAAAGCTGGAATCGCAAGCGCGAGACCGGCATGCAGGGCGTGTCGCGCGAAGAGGCGATCGGCCGGACGATCTTCGAGATCCTGCATCGCCAGCCGGCGGAGATGCTGCGTCGCGAGTTCGACGACGTCTTCTCGACCGGGCGCATGCAGGAGTACCAGATGGAGTCCGTCGCCTCGGGCGAGGCGCGCACGTATCGCATCACGAAGATCCCGATGCGACTGGGCGACGGCCCCGTGAGCCATGTCATCACCATCGGTGAGGACGTGACGGACTGGAAGGAAGCGCAGGAGCGCTTCTCGCAGGCGGAGAAGCTGGCGGCCATCGGTCAGCTGGCGGCCGGCGTGATGCACGAGATCAACAATCCGCTGGCGACGATTGCCGCCTGCGCGGAATCGTTGGGCTATCGCATCGAGGACCTCGAGAAGAGCGGCGTGACCATCGCGCCGGAGACGCTCGACTTCCTCGGCATCATCGAGAACGAAGTGGTGCGCTGCAAGCAGATCGTGGACGGCTTGCTGGACTTCTCGCGTCCCAAGCAGGCACGCAAGGAACGCGTGAACCTCAACGATGTCGTCGAGCGCACGCTGTTCTTGCTGAAGCACCACGTGCGCTTCAAGAAGCTCACGGTGCAGACGGCGCTGGACCAGACGATCGGGCGCGTGCCGCAGGCGAATTCGGAGCAGTTGGTGCAGGTGTTGATGGCGCTGCTCATCAATGCGATGGACGCGATGGGGGAGCGCGGCACCGTGAAGATCGTCACGCAGGCGGGCACGGATCCGAAGCGCGGGGCCATCCTCGAGGTCATCGATCAAGGCCACGGCATCGCCAAGGGCGAGATCGCGAAGATCTTCGAGCCGTTCTATACGACCAAGGCGCCGGGGCAGGGGACGGGGCTCGGCCTCTCCATCTGCTACGGCATCGTGCAGGAGCATGGGGGCGTGATCGAAGTGGACAGCATCCTCGGGCAGGGCAGCACCTTCCGCGTGGTACTGCCGGTGGTGGCGCTATGAAAGTCCTGGTGATCGAGGACGATCCGACGGTCGGGCAGTTCGTGAAGCGCGGGCTCGAGGAGGCGCGCTACACCGTCGATCTCGTGGCCGACGGCGAGGAGGGCGAACAGCTGGCCAAGAACCAGCCCTACGATCTTGTCGTGCTCGACCTGCGCTTGCCGGGACGCTCGGGGCAGCAGGTACTGCGCAACCTGCGCGCGCGCGGTTTCGAGAAGCCGGTGCTGGTGCTCACCGCGCAGGACGCCGTCGACGCCAAGGTCGAGACGCTGCGTGCCGGCGCGGACGACTACGTGACCAAGCCCTTCGCCTTCGAGGAGCTCCTGGCGCGCGTCGAAGCCTTGGCGCGGCGTCCGCGCGCCATCGTGTCGCCGAAGCTCACGGTCGCCGATCTTGAAGTGGATCTCGACGCGCGTGAGGTCACGCGCGCCGGGCAGCACATCGAGCTCACGCCGAAGGAGTTCCTCGTGCTCGAGTACCTGGCGCGGCATACGGGCCGGGTCCTGAGCCGCACGTTGATCACCGAGTACGCCTGGGGCTACCACTTCGATCCCGGCACGAACATCGTCGACGTGGTGATCAACCACCTGCGCAAGAAGATCGACGCGCCGCACGAGAAGAAGCTCATCAATACCGTGCGCGGCGTCGGGTACGTGCTGAAGCCGTGAGTCGGCCGTGACGTCGATCCGCGCGCGCCTGACGGCGTCGTACGTCGTCGCGCTGACGGCCACGCTCGTGGTGTTCGCGGCGATCGTGTGGTCGGCCACGCAGGCGGAGGCGACGCGCACGCTGCAGCGGCAGGCGGGGACGATTGCGGAGCTGGCGGCGCGCGTCGTGCAGCAACGTCCGGATGACCGCTCGGTGGTCATCACGACGGATTCGCTGGTCGGGCGACAGCTGGTCGTCGGGGTGCGGCGCCTGCTGGACGCGCTGCCCGGATATGTGGTCATCACCGATTCGACGCGCGTGCTCTACGCCAGTCCGTCGGTGACCCGATTGCACGTCGATGACCGCAGCCGCCTCGTCGCGGTGGCCTTCCGCCGCACCCCGGAGGCGCCGGCAGCGGTCGTGCTGATGGATTCGACGGCGAACGTGCAGCTCTTCGCGCGCTTCGCCACGCCCAGCGAGGTCAATCCGGTGGTGCGGGTGGTGGCGGGTGAGTCGGTGGTCGGCACCGCCTTCCGCGACAGTAGCCTTCGCGTGCCCATCTTGATCCTGCTGCCGCTGATCCTGCTGCTCAGCTCGGCCGTCAGCTATTTGCTCGCCGGTCACGCGTTGATGCCCGTCGGTCGCCTCATCAACGACCTCGAGGCCATCCAAGACGGCCGGTCGCTGCACCGCCGCCTCCCGGTGGAATCGGACGAGAACGAGATTGACCGCCTCTCGCACACGCTGAACGCGATGATGTCGCGCCTCGAGACCTCGTTCGCCGCGCTGCGCCGTTTCACCGCCGACGCCAGCCACGAGCTCAAGACACCGCTCACGGTGCTCCGGGCCGACATCGAGCGCGCGATGCAGTCGCCGAACGTGGCGGAGGACCAGTTGCCGGCCCTCGAAGAGGCCCTGGCGGAGACGGCGCGCATGGCGGATTTGGTGGAATCCCTGCTGACGCTGGCGCGTGCGGACGAGGGGCGCTTCGATCTGTATCGCGAGGATGTGGCGCTCGAGCCCATCGTGCGCGAGGTGCTCGAGACCGCCGTCATCCTCGGCGAGGAGAGCGGCGTGCGCGTCGCGCTCGAGACGGCAGACGCGGTGCACGTGGAAGGCGACCCCGTCCGTCTGCGCCAGCTCTTCCTGAACCTCGTCACGAACGCCGTGAAGTACACGCCGCGCGATGGTCAGGTGACGATTGCGCTGGAGCATCGCGGCGACCACGTGGCCTTCGTGGTGCAGGACACGGGTGTGGGGATCGCCGCGGCTGACCTCCCGTACATCTTCGACCGCTTCTGGCGGGCGGATCGGGTGCGCTCTCGGACGGGCGAGCGCGGCGGGGCGGGCCTCGGGCTGGCCATCGCCCAGTGGATCGCGCACGCACACGGAGGCTTCATCTCGGTGGGGTCGCGGCTGGGGCGCGGCAGCACCTTCACCGTGCAGTTGCCGCTGCGGGCGGCGCCGGGGCATTCGGCAGAGGGGGCCCAGACAGCCCAAGCGAATCCTCACGGTCGGTTAAGCGAAACTTAATCTTCCCCCACTTCAGTCCTAACCTAGGGCGGGTACGTTCAGGCACGGTGGATGTTCGGACTGGCCGAGCATCGTCACGCGAAGTGTCCACGTACCTCGGAGTGCACGCGTGTTCAACAACCTGATCGAGTCGAGACCGACCAAGCAGCGTTCTGTCGGTGCTTCGGTGGTTTCGACGACCTTCCACGTCCTGATCATCGCGGGCTCGATTTTCGCGACGGCGAACGCGGGCATGGAAGAAGAAGAGGAAGTCGTCCAGAAGGTCGACTTCGTCGAGGTGAAGCAAGACGAGCCGCCGCCGCCGGAGCCTGATGCTCCGCCGCCGCCGCCGGATGCCGTCGCGGCCCCGCCGCCGCCGAAGGGCTTCCAGGTGCTGGCCGCGCCGGTGAGCATCCCGGACGTCATCCCCGAGATCGACCTGTCCAAGGCGATCACGAACGAAGCGGACTTCTCCGGCCGCGGTGTGGCCGGCGGTGTCGCCTCGGGTGTCGCTGGCGGTGTGGCTCCGGTGGTGCAGGACCAGCCCTACTTCGACTTCCAAGTCGAGAAGCCGGCCGCTTCGGCGCCGGGCTCGGCGGGCCCCCGCTACCCGGACATCCTCCGGTCGGGCGGCGTCGAGGGTGAAGTCCTCGCCCAGTTCGTCGTGGACACGACCGGCCGCGTGGATGTCTCCACGTTCCGCGTGCTCCGCTCCACGCATGCCTTGTTCGAGCAGGCCGTGCGTAGCTCGCTTCCCAACATGCGCTTCCTCCCGGCCGAAGTCGGCGGGCGCAAGGTGAAGCAGCTCGTGCAGCTGCCCTTCGTGTTCAATCTGCAGCGCTAATCCCACCACATCATCGGATTCTAGGAGAACGCAACGATGAATATGTCCATCGGTTACATCTGGGAGCACAGCCCGATCTTCGCGAAGGGTATCTGGATCGTGCTCGCGATCATGTCCCTCTGGTCGCTCTCGACGGCCTTCGGCAAGTGGTGGAACCTCCGCAAGGCGCAGAAGGAGACGCTCAAGTTCGCCCCGGAGTTCTCGCAGTTCCTCGAGGAAGACAACCTCACGGCCGCGATCGACCTGGCGCAGACGTACAAGAAGTCGCACGTCGCCCGCGTCCTCGGTGGCGCCCTGAACGAAGTCAAGCCGCTCATCATGGACGGCTCGGTGACGGTGTCGGACATCAACTCGGCCGAGCGCGCCGTCGAGCGTAACATGCTCGTCGAGATCGTCTCGCTGAAGCGCGGCCTCGCGATCC
>PNKF01000129.1 GCA_013822285.1 Gemmatimonas sp. | reverse complement strand
AGCGAAGCTCTGAATTGCGCTGAACTGCAACTGATGCCACGGAGGCACAGAGGCTCGGAGGTCGCACAGAGAACTGCAGTACCTGAGGGGTCCGCACCGATATTCCGGTCCGGACCCCTTACGCATTCTGGTCGCATCCACCAATCTCGCCGAGAGGCACGCACGGCTCTGTGTCTCCGTGCCTCCGTGGCCGCCGTTGCGGTGACGCAGCGCACGATGCCTGCAGTCACTGAAGGAACGAAACCCTCGCACGGGGTTATGCGTCTAAGAGTTGTCTGCGCGCGCCATCGCGCCGCGCAACCGTTCCCCCAAACACCTGCACACACCATGCGCAAGCTCTCGCTGGCTTTCGTCGCCCTGCTCATCCTCCCGCTGTCGCTCGCGGCGCAGTCGGGCTTCCATCCGTCCTTCCAGCCGACGCGCGTCGCCGAGCGTGAGTACAACTTCGGCCTCGTCGACTGGGACGGCGGCTCGGCGCTGCTCTTCCAGTGGCGTGAAGGCTTGGGCAATGCGCGCACGCAGTTCACCGCGGACCTCGGCATCTCCGATGGCGATGGCGCGGCGAATGACGATGGCGCGCTGATCATCGGTGGTTCGTTCCATTACCAGCTGATGCGCGCGACCTCCGACGTGCCCTTCGACATGGTGTTCGGCGCCGGCCTCGGCATCACGGCGGGCGATCGCTACGACGCGTTCCGCATCCCGGTGGGCGTGGCGATCGGCCATCGCTTCCCGCTCGAAGGCAAGCTGGCGATCACGCCGTTCGTGCATCCGCGGCTGTCGATCGATCGCATCTCGGCCGGTGGCGTCAGCAACACCGACACCAACATCGACTTCGACATCGGCGGCTCGTTCGAGATCAACGAGCAGATGCAGATCCGACTCGCCGCGACGCTGGGCAACAGCGACGCGGTCGGCGTCAGCTTCGTGTGGTTGCCGCGCGGGCTGCGCTAAACGAAGGGTCGAGGAGTGCCGCCGCCAGCGCGTAACTGCGCTCGGCGGCGCCCACTCCTTCTCGTACCACAGCCAGGGCCGCGTCGCCGGCACGCGCGCGCGTGTCTGGCTCCGTGAACAGGATGCGCAGCGCGCGCACCAGCTCCGGCACGTCGCGCACCGCTTCACCGCCGCGCGCTTCGTAGAGCAATCGCGCGTCGCGGAACCCGTGATGCCGCGGTCCGAATAGCACCGGCACGGCGAAGCTCGCCGGCTCCAACACCGAGTGCAGGCCGGCCGCGTGGAAGGCGCCGCCCACGTACGCCGCGGTCCCCAGCGCATAGAGATCGCCGAGCACGCCGACGCGGTCCACCAGCACGACGTCATCATCCGGACCGGCGGCATCGAGATGCGCGAGTGAGAAGCCGCTGGCCTGCGCCCAGCGACGGATCGGCGCCAGATGCGCCTCGGTCGGTTCGTGCGGCGCGATGATCAGGCGTGCTTCAGGCACGGCGACGCGCAAGGCGCGCCAGGCGGGGAGCAGCACCGCTTCGTCCGCGGGCCACGTGGAGCCCGCGATCAAGGTCGGTCGCGCGGACCGCAGCGGAGCCAGCAACGGTGAGGTCAGATTGCGCGCGCGGGCGCGCGCCGCGACTTGGTCATAGCGCGTATCGCCGGTGAGGCGAATGCGCTCGCGCGACACGCCGAGCGTGACGAGCCGGTCGGCATCGTCTGGGTCGATGGCGCCGACGGCATCGAGCGCGGCGTAGGCATCGTGCAGCAGGGCGCGCGCGAGTGCGCCGCTGCGTCCTGAGCGTGCGGAGAGCGTGGCCGAGATCATGCCCACCCGCACGCCGCGCGCCGATGCGGCCGCGGTGAGCATCGGCCAGACGTCGAGCTTGCTGTAGATGAGTGCGGTCGGCCGCAGCGCATCGAGCATCGCGACGGCGTTCTGCGGCCGATCGAAGGGCAGGTAGGCCGCGAGGTCGGCATCGAGGCCACGCGCCATCGCCTCGGCGCTGGGCGAGAAGAACGTGTACACCAACTGCACGTCGGGCCGGCGTTCGCGCAGCAATTGGATGACCGGCTTCGCCTGCAGCCCTTCGCCGACGGAGGGCGCGTGGAACCAGAGCAGCGGTCGTGCGGGATCGCGCCGCATGCGCGCGAAATCCTCGAAGGGTCGCAGCGGATGGCGGCGCTGCCGCAGCGACCGTGCGAGCTTGCCTTGGCCCGGCAGCGGCAACCAGGCCGCGAGTTCAGCGAGCGCAGTGGCGCTGCGATAGGGCCAGGTCAGCGCAGGATGCATCGATCATCGCGCCGCGGCGATGGCGGCGTCGAGGGCACGGGCGAAGGCGGCGTAGGGCTGCGCACCGACGATCATCTGGCTGCCGACGAAGAAGGTCGGCGTGGAGCCCACGCCGAGACGCGTGATGCGCGAGACGTCGGTGTTGATCAACGCGCGCGTGTGACCGTCACGAATGCAGGCGCGATAGCGCGCGGCATCGCGCACGTGACGCGTGGCGAGCGAGTCGAAGTACGGTTCGACCTCGAACTTCGACTTCCACGCATCCTGCGTCTCGAAGAGGGCGTCGGCGACGGGCCAGAAGGCGCCCTGCTCCGAGGCGCACATCGCCGCCTCGTGCGCGGGCTGCGCATTGCGATGCGAGGAGATGGGCAGGTTGAGATAGGCGATGCGCACCTTGCCCGTGCGCACATACTGCTCGATCAGCTGCGGCGCGGTCTGTTCATGCCAGCGCTTGCAGAAGGGGCACTGGAAGTCGGAGATGACGACGAGCCAAACCTTCGCGGAGTCGCGGCCGGTGATGCGCCCGAGATCAGCGCGGGAGAGCAGGGCATCGCGCAGCGAATCAGCGCTGGATGTGGCGGGCGCTGCTACGGCGGACGCCTCCACAGCATGCTCGGAGCGGATTGCGCTCATTTCCGAGGAAGAGGCTTCAGCCGCAGTGCATCCGCCGACGGCGAGGGCGAGCAGGGCAGTCACGGCGCCGAGGTGCAGCCGGCGGGTCGGGAGGGCGTGGGGGAAGCGCATACTATAAGGATAGCGGTGACCCCCGGTGGCGGGCATGCGTCCACGAGTTTGTGACGCCCTGGGCCATGTCTGGGTAGGGGGGAGCAGCGCCGCCAAAAGCGACGCGGGGAGTTCGGGTTTCGTTTGGCGCGAGAATTTACGGTCTTGAGTTGGTGACTTGCGCCACATGTGACACCCGCGTTACCCTAAGCGGTCGGCCTACCCCCTTTAACGGGGGGAAGTTCCTTTGTTCCCATTTGGTTGTTGTACCTGCGAATGCCCTAGGCAATCGCGCAGTAGTTGGTTCGGCGGTGCGTGTGATCCGCACACACCGCACGCGTAGTGAAACCCCTTCACGAGGTATGCTCATGCTGGGACGGAACGGGATGCGGAGGCTTGGAGCCTCCATCCTCGGGCTGCTCCTCTCCGTGGGTTCGGCGGAGACCGCAGCGGCTCAGAATGCCGCGACGGTCACTGGTCGAATCACGGCAGAGGGTGGACAGCCGCTCTTCGGAGCCAACATCACGATCGAGGCGCTTGCGATCTCTGTTGGAACGAACGAAGAGGGACGGTACACCATCGCAATTCCTGGTGCGCGCGTGCGCGGCCAGCAGGTGGTGCTCCGCGTGCGGTCGTTTGGTTATGTACCGGATCAGAAGACGATCACCCTCGAGGGTGGTTCGCAGTCGCATGACTTTACGCTGAAGCAGGACGTGAATCGCCTGAGCCAGGTCGTCGTGACCGGCGTGACGGGCGCGACGGAAGTGAAGAAGCTTCCGTTCACGGTGGCGCAGGTGACCGCCGAGGACATGCCGGTGCCGGGTGCGAACCCGCTCTCGCAGATCCAGGGCAAGGTGCCGGGCGCGAACATCGTGTCGTCGTCGGGTCGCCCGGGTGCCGCTCCGGCGGTCATTCTCCGTGGCCCCCAGTCGATCAACGCGGCCGGCCGTGGCCAGGACCCGCTCTACATCATCGACGGCGTGATCTCGCAGGGCGGCCTGCAGGACGTGAACCCCCAGGACATCGAGAGCATCGAAGTCGTGAAGGGCGCCGCGGCCTCGTCGCTCTACGGCTCGCGCGCCGGTAACGGCGTCATCCAGATCACGACCCGCTCGGGCCGTAACTCTGGTGAAGGCGTCCGCTTCCGCGCCCAGTTCGAGTACGGCTCGTCCGACATCGAGAACGAATATCAGTACCCGAAGACGCACATGATGCTCATGGACAAGAACTATGAGCGCTTCTGCGTCAACGAGACGGGCCAGCCGGCCTGCTCGCGCACGGTCGACATCGAGGCCGAAGCCTACCGCATCAACGACCAGGGTGGTGACTTCGCCCTGCCGCCGAAGCTCTTCACGAACGACAACGGCATCGGCATCGTGATCAACCAGGCGAGCGCCCGCGGTCTGTTCCAGTCGCAGGTGTTCCCGAACACGTACAACCCGATCCGTCAGTACCTGACCCGCGGTCAGACGTACAACTCGACGGTGGACGCGACCGGCCGCATCGGCCGCACGAACTTCTTCGCGTCGGGCAACCAGTTCAAGCAGGAAGGCGCGGTCCGCTTCCTCCGCGGCTACACGCGTAACTCGGTGCGCTTGAACGTCGACCAGACGATGGCCAACGCCTTCTCGTTCGGCGTCCGCACCAACTTCGCCAGCATCGACGATTACAATACGGGCGGCAACTGGTTCCGCCTGACGCGTCAGCCGGCGAACGTGAACCTGCTCCGCCGCGACTCGAAGGGCCGTCTCTTCATCCGCTCCGTGGTCGTCAACCAGGGCGCGCAGAACGAGAACCCAGCCTACGGCTCCGAGAACTTCGTCCCGCTCAACCAGATCTCGCGTTTCCTCGGCCAGGTCACGACCCGTTGGCAGCCGCTGACGTGGCTCGACGGTGAGTTCAACTTCGGTTACGACGGTCGTGAGACCTTCCAGACCTCGCAGGGCGATCGTGGCTACCGCACGACGACGGCGAACCCGGGCACGAACCTGGGCTTCAACGACCGCGATGCGCAGCAGGCCTACTCGATCAACAGCTCGCTCGACATGACGGCGCGCCGCAGCTTCATGGAAGACGCCCTGTCGGCGCGTCTCTCCGGCCGCTACCTGTTCGAGGCCCAGAGCCAGGTCAACTTCGCGTCGGGCGGCACGAACATCGTCGTGCCGGGCCTGCGTGACCCGGACGCGACCATCCAGAACTGGTACTATGATGGTGGCCAGACGGATGTCCGCCAGATTGGTATGTTCGTCAACCTCGACCTCGACTATCAGGGTCGCTACATCGCCAGCGCGCTTGTCCGTCGTGACGGCGCCTCGCTCTTCGGTTCGGCGAACCGTTGGCAGACCTACGGCCGCGCCTCGTTCGCCTGGCGTGCGTCGGAAGAGGCCTGGTTCAACTTCGACCAGATCTCGGACCTGAAGTTCCGCGCCTCGGTCGGTCAGGCGGGTAACCGTCCGTCCTTCGCGGCCCAGTACGAAACCTTCGCGATCGGCGCCGGCGGCGTGTTGACGCCGAACCAGCTCGGTAACCGCAACCTCCGCCCGGAAGTCTCGACGGAGACGGAAATCGGCTTCGACATGGAGATCATGAGCAAGTACGCGCTCACGGTCACCAACTCGCGCAACATCATCGACGACCAGATCCTCCCGGTGCCGCCCCCGGCCTCGGCGGGCTTCAACACCCAGTGGCGCAACGCCGGTCAGCTGACGAACAACACGTTCGAAGTCTCGCTGAACCTGCCGTTGATCCAGACGCGTGACCTCTCGTGGTCGGCTCGTGTCCTCTACGACCGCACGACGTCGGAGATCACCAAGCTCAACGTGCCGGAGTACTTCGTGGACGCCGCGGGCCAGCAGGGCTCGGGCACGATGTTCAAGATCGTCGAGGGCGGTCAGCTCGGCGAGATCTATGGCCGTCAGTTCATGAAGTCCTGCTCGATGATGCCGACGGCCTTCCAGGCGCGTTGCGGCGCGGGCCGTGAGTACCAGGTCAACGCGGACGGCTTCGTCGTCTACGTCGGCACGGGCAACACGCTCGGCGACGGCATCACCAAGAACCTGTGGTTCACGTCGATCCCGCAGGCGGATCACCCGTACAACATCGCCGACCAGAACTGGGGCCTCCCGATCCTGGTCCGTAACGCCGCGGGTGCGGTGCCGGTGCTGCCGGTTGGCAACGCGCTGCCGGACTTCCGCTGGTCGCTGTCGCAGAACCTCAGCTACAAGCGCTTCTCGGCCTTCCTCCTGTTCGATGCCACGGTTGGCAAGAACGTGTGGAACGAGGCCCGTCAGTGGTCGATCGGTGACTTCATGAACGCCGAGTCCGACCAGGCTGGTCGCACGGTCTCGAACGCCAAGCCGATCGGCTACTACTTCCGCGCCAACGCGGCGGGTGGCTCGACGGGCATCGGCGGTCTGTATGACGTGCTCG
>PNKF01000128.1 GCA_013822285.1 Gemmatimonas sp. | reverse complement strand
AGAGCAGCGCGGCGACCTGCAGGCGGCGGGCGGCAAGGAGTACATCGGCGGCCTGCTCGACGAGATCCCGACGGCGGCGAACGTCGAGCACCACTGCCGCATCGTGCGCGACAAGGCGCTGCGGCGCCGACTGATCGAGACGGCGACGTCGCTGGTCCGCGAAGGCCATGAGTCGCCGGCGGAGATCGCCGAGCTGCTCGACTTGGCGGAGCACAAGATCCTCGAGCTCAACGACCAGCGCGGCAGCGAAGGCTTCATTCGCATCAAGTCGCTGCTCTGGAGCGCGATGGAGCGCATCGAAGTCCTGCGCACGGCCGGTGGCAACATCACCGGTGTGCCCTCGGGCTTCATGGATCTCGACAAGATGACGCTGGGCTTCCAGCCGTCGGACTTGGTGATCGTCGCGGCGCGTCCGTCGATGGGCAAGACGGCCTTCGTGCTCAACGTCGCGCAATACGCGGCCATCGAAGGCAATGTCCCGACGGCGATCTTCTCGCTGGAAATGAGTACTCAATCCCTCCTGTTGCGTATGCTCGCCTCGGAGGGGTACGTGGATGCTCAGCGGTTGCGCAGCGGTCAGCTGACCGCGCAGGACGCGTCGAACCTCGCCAAGGCCGCGGCCTTGCTGGGGCAAGCGCCGATCTGGATCGACGACACGCCGGGCCTCTCGGTGCTGGAAGTGCGCTCGCGCGCCCGTCGTCTCAAGAGCCAGGCCGACATCAAGCTGATCATCGTCGACTACCTGCAGCTGCTCAGCGGTCCGCCGAACTCCGAGAGCCGTCAGCAGGAAGTCTCGGCGATCTCGCGCTCGCTGAAGGCGCTGGCCAAGGAACTCGAGGTGCCGGTGCTGGCCCTGTCGCAGCTCTCGCGTGCCTCGGAGCAGCGTGGCGGCGAAAATCGGCGGCCGCAGCTTTCCGACCTCCGCGACTCGGGCGCCATCGAACAGGACGCGGACGTCGTGCTGTTCATCTACCGCCCGGAAATGAACGAACGGCCCTACGACGACCAGGGCAATGCGCGCATGGTCACGGGCACGACGGACATTCCGCTGGACGGCTACGCCGAAGTCATCGTCGGCAAGCAGCGTAACGGCCCCACCGGCCACATCCGCCTGCACTACCGCAAGTCGCACACGCGCTTCGAGAACTGGACCAGCCGCCAGTCGGAGGGATGATGCGCGAGCACGCGTGCTTGACGCCCGCGGAGACGCCTGCCGTCACTGAGCGCGGGGCGGCGTCATGGCGGTAAAGGCGAAGTCCGTCTACCGCTGCACCGACTGCGGCGCCGAATCGCTCAAGTGGCAGGGGCGCTGCGACACCTGCGGCGAGTGGAACACGCTGGTCGAGGAGATGGCGGCACCAAAGGTCAGCGCGAGCAAGGGCGCGGGCGCACAGCGTCGTCTCGCGGGCGCGAATGCCTTCGGCGAGGGCGGCCAGGTGCTCGACACGCCGCGGCTGCGCGATGTGCTCGGTGCCGAGGAGCATCGGCTGACGACGGGCATCGCGGAGTTCGACTTCGTGCTCGGTGGCGGCGTCGTACCGGGGTCCATGGTGCTCGTCGGCGGCGAGCCGGGCATCGGCAAGAGCACGATCCTGCTGCAGGTGGCGGCGCGGCTCGAGGGCGAGGGCCATAGCTGCCTTTACGTGAGCGGCGAAGAATCGCCGTTACAGGTGAAGCTGCGCGCCGATCGCTTGGGCACGAGCGCCGGTGACGTCGCGCTGCTCGGCGAGACGAACCTCGAGACGATCCTCGCGACGGCCGCGCAGACGCAACCGAAGGTGATGGTCGTCGATTCCATCCAGACGATCTTCACGGGCGACCTCGAAGGCGCGCCGGGCAACGTCGGCCAGGTGCGCGAGTGCGCCGCGCGCTTGATGCGCTTCGCCAAGGAGAGCGGCACGGCGGTGTTCGTCGTGGGTCACGTCACGAAAGGCGGCGGCATCGCCGGCCCGAAGACGCTCGAGCATATCGTCGATACCGTGCTCTACTTCGAGGGCGAGGGCTCGGCGGATCATCGCGTGCTGCGCGCGACGAAGAATCGCTTTGGTTCCGTGGACGAGATCGGCGTGTTCCGCATGACGGTGCAGGGGCTCGAGGCCGTCGAGAATCCCAGCGCCTTGTTCCTCGGAGAGCGCAGCGAGTCGCCGGCGAGCGGGTCGGCGGTCACCTGCCTGATGGAAGGCTCGCGCCCGATGCTGCTCGAAGTGCAGGGCTTGGCGGCAAAGGCCGGCTTCGGCACGCCGCAGCGCGTGAGCACGGGCTACGACGCCCGGCGATTGGCGCTGCTGCTCGCCGTGCTCGACAAGCGCGCGGGGCTCTCGTTCGCGCAGCTCGACGTGTTCCTGAACGTCGTCGGTGGCGTGCGCGTGCAGGAGCCGGCAGGCGACCTCGCGGTCGCGGCCGCCTTGGCCTCGAGCTTCTACGACAAGGCGTTGCCCGCCGATGCGATCTTCCTCGGTGAAGTCGGGCTCGGCGGGGAGATCCGCGGCATCTCGCAGGCGGAACGCCGTCTGCTCGAAGCGGAGAAGATGGGCATGCGCCGCGCCTTCGTGAGCCAACGCTCGGTGCCGAAGCGCCTGCCGAAGCAGCTCAAGGTCGAAGGCGTGCCGGATCTCGTTGCGCTGTTCCGAGCCTTGTTCCGATGACGCGTGTCATGATCGCAAGAATGCGTGGGGGCTGCGTATGAGCCGCGTCGGCGTGGTCATCGTTGCGGGTGGATCGGGGAGTCGTGTCGGCGGCAGCGAGCTCAAGCAGCTGCGCTGGGTGGCCGGCAAGCCGATGCTGCTGCACTCGCTGCAGACCTTCCAGTCGATTCCCGAAGTCGCGATGGTCGTCTGCGTGCTGCCCAAGCAGTACGCGGGCGATCCGCCGCCCTGGATCTTCCAGAGCGATCCGGAGCGCATGTTGATCTCCGTCGGCGGCAAGACGCGCGCGGAGTCGGTCGCGAACGGGCTCGAAGACCTTCCCGCGGAATGCACGACCGTGCTCATCCACGACGCGGCGCGTCCGTTGGTGAGCGTGCCGATGATTCGACGCGTCATGGATGAAGCGAAGAAGGGGCATGGCGCCATCGCAGCGTTGCCGGTCGTGGATACGCTCAAGCGTGTCGATGCCGGCGGGCGCATCGTCGAGACGGTGAGCCGAGAGCTGCTGTGGCGCGCGCAGACGCCGCAGGGATTCCCGCGTGAGGTGATCGTGCAGGCGCATGCCGAGGCGAAGCGTGCGGGCTGGCATGCCGAGGCCACCGACGACGCCGCACTCTGTGAGCGGCTGGGCATTCCCGTGCAGGTGGTGCGCGGCAGCGAGAAGGCGCTCAAGGTCACGGAGGCCTCGGACTTCGCGCGCGCCGAGCTGCTCGCCGGGTGGAACGAGGGCGACGATGCCTGAACCGCGCGGACTGCCGTTCTGGTCTCCCGAGGAGATCGGCGCGGCGGTCGGTCCGGCGGTCGCGCACCTGCGAGAAGGGCGCGTCCTCGCGTATCCCACCGAAACGCTGTACGGCTTCGGCACGACGATCGACGTCGAAGCCATCGAGCGCTTGGTGACGCTCAAGCGTCGACCGCCAGCGAAACCATTCCTGCTGCTGGTGTCCGACACGCCCATGCTCGCGCGGCTCGGTTTGCATCTCACACAACCGGCGGCGATGCTCGCCGCGCGACACTGGCCGGGTCCGCTCACGCTGGTGCTGCCGGGTGGCGAGCGTCGCATTCCCGATCGGCTGCGCGGGCCGGAGGGCGGCGTGGCCGTGCGGTGGACCCCCCATCCGGGACTGCAGCGGCTGATTGCCGCACTTGGCGATCCCATCACAAGCACGAGCGCCAACCGGCCGGGTGAGCCCGCGGCCACCGCGGCGCGCGAAGTGCTGCGGGACTTCGCGGGACCGATCGCCGCCGGCCAAGTGCTGTTGCTCGACGCGGGACAACTGCCGACGGACACGCCGTCAACGGTGGTGGACTGCACGGGGCGTCGCCCGCGCGTCATTCGGCCTGGGGCGATTCCGGCCGATGTGCTGCGCGCGAGTTGCCCCGACCTCGTGGGCGACCGTTAACTTCCGAACATGCAGCTGCTCTTCGTGTGCACGGGCAACACCTGTCGCTCGCCGATGGCCGAGGCGATTGCGCGCGCGGCGGCGCAGGCGCGCGGGCTTTCGGACCTGACGATTGGCAGCGCCGGCACCTCGGCCTGGGAAGGCGCGCCGGCCTCGGACGGTGCCCTGCTGGTCGCGCTGGAGCACGGGCTGGCGCTGGAAGGGCATCGGGCCCGTGTGCTCTCGCGCGAGTTGGTCGCGGCGGCGGATCTCGTGTTGACCATGGGGCCGCATCACGCGGAACGCGCGGTGGCGCTGGGCGGCGCTGGGAAGACCTCGTTGCTCACGCAGTTCGCCTCGCACGGCGGCGACAGCGCGCCGATTGCCGATCCGTTCGGCGGGGACCTCGACGCCTACCGCACGACGTTCTCGGAATTGGAGCGCGTGATCGAGAAGTCGTTGGACCGCGTCGCCGCTGAGCGCGGTCGCGCCGGCGCCTGAGGTCGATGCCGGAGACGCCGGTGCAGCTGCCGCGCCGGTTGGTGCTGCTCGGCCACCCGGTCTCGCATTCGCTCTCGCCGCTGTTCCAGCAGGCGGCGCTCGATCACCTCGGCATTGCCCTTCGCTACGAGGCGCAGGACGTCGCGCCTGAGGCGCTCGCCGATGTGCTGCGCGCGGTTCGGACGGAGTCTGCCGCCGGCAACATCACGGTGCCGCACAAGCAGGCAGCGCTGCAAAGCTGTGATGTCGTGACTCCCCTCGCGCAGCGCGTCGGTGCGGTGAACACCTTTTGGACCGATGCCGACGGTCGCCTGCACGGTGACAACACCGACGTCGGCGGCTTCGACGCGGCGGTGGCCGCGCTGCTGCCGCGCGATCTCGCGGGAGTGCGGGTGCTCCTGCTTGGCACTGGCGGCGCGGCGTTGGCGGTGCGTGAAGCCGTGCGGGGCTGGCCGCAGGCGCAGCTGCTCGTGCATGCCCGGCGCGACGAGCAGGCCGCGCAGTTCGCGGCGCCGCTGGGCGCTCGTGCGAAGGCGGTGGCGCTGACACCGGACGTCTGCGCCGATGTTGACCTGGTCGTGAACACGACGCCGCTCGGATTGCACCCGGACGATCCGCATCCGCTCGCGCCGGAGTCGCTGGGGCGCGGAACCGCAGTGCTCGACCTCACCTATCGGCGGAGCGGCACGACCACCTGGGTCAGCGCGTGTCGCGCTCGCGGCCTGCGGGCCGATGATGGCCTGCGCATGTTGGTGGAGCAGGGCGCGCTGGCCTTCGAACGCTGGTTCAGGATACCCGCACCCCGCGCAACGATGCTGGCGGCAATCGGACGCTGAACGCAATCTCGCGCTGAAGGCGGCGATCGGCGGCAGGACATGCTCCACGCATGCTTCGTGCGCTCGGTGCCGCTGCGGTTCAGCTGCTGCTCCCGCGACATTGCGTGTGTTGTGAGGCGGCGCTTGCGGACCACGAGCGTGGCCTCGTCTGCGGCGCCTGCTGGGCCCGAGTCCCGTGCCTGCCGCAGCCGCAGTGCCCGCGCTGCGGGCATCCGCGCCCGATTCGCGGCCAATGCCCAGGCTGTGCCTTGCTGCCGCCCTTCGTGCGCTGCGCCCGCTCCCTGTGCTGGGTGCCGCATCCGGCCAGCTCGCCGGTGCTGTCCGCGCTCAAGTATGATGGCTGGCCAGCGGTCGCCGACGAGATCGGCGAGCGATTGGCTCGGCTCGCATGGCCGCCAGACGTCGTTCGCGAGCGAGTCGCGTTGCTGCCGGTGCCGCTCGCCGCGAGCAAACTGCGCGCCCGAGGCTACAACCAGGCCGAGCGGCTGGCGCGGGCGGTCGCGGCGCGCTGGAATCTGCCCGTGTGGGCGGATGTGCTGCGCCGCCAGCGGGCGACGCCGTCACAAACCGCGTTGACTCGCGGGGAGCGGTTGGCGAACGTTCACCGCGCGTTCTCGTGCGCGGATTCTGCGGCGGCCCAGGTCGTCGGCAAGCACTTGATCCTCGTCGATGACGTGTTGACCACCGGGGCGACCCTCAATGCCTGCGCCGAAGCGCTGTTCGAGGCGGGGGCCCGCACCTTGAGTTACCTGACGTTCGGCCGGGCCCGCACTGCTGCGGACCGCCTTTGAATTCTCCACAGTTTGCCCATAGGACTCCGGGCCATGTCTACCAAGCTTCGCGTTGGCATCAATGGGTTCGGCCGCATCGGCCGCCAGGTCGTCCGCGCCGCCAAGGAGCGCGGCGCCAATATCGACATCGTCGCGATCAACGATCTCACGGATACGAAGACGCTGGCGCATCTCTTCAAGTACGACTCCGTGCACGGCCGCTTCGACGGCGAGGTCTCGCATGACGCCGAGTCGATCACGATCAACGGCGACAAGATCAAGGTCCTGAAGGAGAAGGATCCGGCGCTGCTGCCGTGGAAGGA
>PNKF01000127.1 GCA_013822285.1 Gemmatimonas sp. | reverse complement strand
CCCGCCGGGCCCACGGCTTCGTCGCGCACCGGATCTACCGGACCCACGTAGTAGATCACGCGATTCGTGAAATCGACGCCGGGCGGCAGCTGCTCGCCCTTCGCGAAGAGATCGGCGATGCGCTTGTGCGCGGCATCGCGGCCGGTGAGCAGCTTGCCGTTGAGCAGCAGGCGGTCGCCGGCCTTCCACGATGCGACGACTTCCGGCGTCAGCGTGTCGAGATCGACGCGCTTGGCGTTGGCATCGGGCATCCAGGTGACGTTCGGCCAGTCGGCAAGCGAGGGCACCGGCAGCTTGGCGACGCCGGAGCCATCGAGGTGGAAATGCGCGTGCCGTGTCGCCGCGCAGTTGGGAATCATCGCGATGGGCTTCGAGGCGGCGTGCGTGGGGAAGTCGAAGATCTTGACGTCGAGCACGGTGGAGAGGCCGCCGAGCCCCTGCGCGCCAATGCCGAGCGCGTTGATCTTGTCATGCAGTTCGATGCGCAGCTCTTCGAGCTTGTTCTGCGGACCGCGCTGCTTGAGCTGCGCCATGTCGATGGGTTCCATGAGCGACTCCTTCGCCATGACCATCGCCTTCTCGGCGGAGCCGCCGATGCCGATGCCGAGCATGCCGGGCGGGCACCAGCCGGCCCCCATCGTGGGAACGGTCTTCATCACCCAGTCGACGATGGAGTCGCTGGGGTTGAGCATCGCGAACTTGGTCTTGTTCTCGGAGCCGCCACCCTTGGCCGCGAGCTTCACTTCGACGTGATGGCCCGGGACGAGTTCGTAGTGCACCACGGCCGGCGTGTTGTCGCGCGTGTTCTTCCGCGAGAACGCGGGGTCGGCGACGATCGACGCGCGCAGCGTGTTGTCGGGATGCAGGTATGCGCGACGCACGCCCTCGTTGACCATCTCCTGGATGGAGAGCTTCGCGTCCCAGCGCACGTCCATGCCGATCTTGAGGAAGACCACGACGATGCCGGTGTCCTGGCAGATCGGGCGATGGCCTTCGGCGCACATGCGCGAGTTCGTGAGAATCTGTGCGATGGCGTCCTTGGCCGCCGGCGATTGCTCGAGTTCGTAGGCCTCGGCGAGTGCGCGGATGTAGTCCAGCGGGTGGTAATAGGAGATGTGCTGGAGCGCGTCGGCGATCGACTGGATGAAATCGTCTTGGCGAATCGTGGTGGTCATGCACGCAATCTAAAGCGCTTGTGGGTCAGGGGTTCGATAAACCATAGCGATTCTATCGGGGATTGATTAGCCTACACTTTCTATACTTGAGAACCATTCTCAACGCGAAATTGGCATGTCTGTGGCTCGGCGCATTCGGACGGTCTTCTTCTGGACCCACCTCAGCATCGGCATGTTGGCGGGGCTGCTCATCCTGCTGATGAGCGTCACCGGTGTGATGCTCGGGTTTGAGCGCCAAATGATTGCCTGGATCGATGGGGCTCCGCGAGTCGAGGCGGCGAGTGGGGCGCCGCTGCCGCTGGATTCGCTGCTCACGCGGGCAGCCGTGGCCCGCGCCGATGTCGCGAGCGTGCTGATCAAGCGTGACGCCACGCAGCCGGTCACGATTCGCCTGCGCGAGCGTGGGGCCGCCCCGGTGCTGGTGCATCCCGCGACTGGCGCCGTGCTCAGCCCGAGCGGCGATGGATCCGGACAGAAGTTTTTCTCTGCGCTGCGCCGCTGGCATCGCTGGGTGGGTGTGCAGAGCACGGAACTGCGCGCGCAGATGAAGATCGTCGCGGGCAGCGCGAACCTCGTGTTCCTCGCGCTCGTGCTCTCGGGACTCTACCTCTGGTGGCCGCGGCGTTGGACCTTCGCCCGCCTCCGCGCGACGGCGATCCCCCAGTGGCATCGGAGCGGGCATGTGCGCGACTTCAATTGGCACAATGCGCTCGGGTTCTGGTTCGCGATTCCACTCGCCGTGATAGTCGCGACGGCCGCGTTCATCTCGTTCCGCTGGCCGGGGCAGTACCTCGACATCGCGCTTGGCAGTGAACAGGAGCGCGTCGCGGCGCGCACGGCGATTGCCGAAGCGCGCGCAGCGCGTGCGACGGGAATCGCCTCTGCCGCATCGCCGACGACTGCCCAGGCCGCCTCGCGACGTGAAGCCCCGACGCCATCACCGGTGCGGGAGACAGACGCTCCGCTCGCGCAATACATCGTTGTGGCATCGGAGCGGCACCCGAAGTGGGCGCAACTCACCATCAGCATGCCAGATGCGAAGGCCAGCGAGACACGCGTGGCCGTGGCCGAGGGCAATACGTACCGGCCTGATCTGCGATGGACACTGGAGTTGGATCGCGCGACGGCCAGTGTCGCATCGGCCAGCGGCTACGCGGACCTGAGCGCGGCGCGGAAGATCCGCGCCTGGGTGCGCTTCGGACACACGGGTGAGGTGTTCGGCCTTCCGGGGCAGATACTCGCGACGATCGCGAGCGCCGTTGGCGTCCTGCTCGTCTGGACCGGATTTGCGCTCGCGTGGCGGCGTCTGCTCAGCTGGCTGCGCGCCCGGCGCCGGCGGTCAGTCCCAGCGGTGGCTGCGCTTCCAGACGCGACGCTCGAGTCGCCAGCTCCGCTTCGCTGAGAATTCGAGGTCGGCGCTGGGGAACAGCTCGGCGTCTTCGACGGCCTCGTTGAAATCGTTGGCCTTCGCCGAGGTGTTGTCGGCGAAGTGCAGGATCTCGGCCTCAAGCGTCATCGGGCGTACGGCGGCGCCGTACTCGAGCTGACCGTGGTGCGACTGGATGAAGTGGTGCAGCTCGAGCCGCTGCTCGTCGGTGAGGCGCTCGCTCGGCGCGAGTGTCGCGAGCCGCTCATCAAGCATCAGCGAGCCGAGTACGATGTGTTGCAACAGCATGCCGGCGCGGGTGTAGTCGAAGCCGGCGAGGTCGACCGTGTAGGCTTGCGTCTTGCCGATGTCGTGCAGCAAGGCCCCGGCCGTGACGAGCGTGACGTTGCCGCCCATCACCTTCACCGAGGCGCGCGCGATCTCGGCGACTTCGCAGGAGTGGAGGAGCAATCCACCTACCACCGCGTGGTGCCCGCGCGTCGCCCCTGGCGTGCGCGCGAACTCAGCGCGAAACGATTCGTCGGCGAAGAAGAGATCGACGGCGCGCCGTAGCGGCCCACGCATCTCGGCGCGCCATGCATCGACTTTGGCCCAGAGCTCGGTTTCGGATACGCCGATGCGCGGGAGAAACTGTTCGATGTCGGCGGCCGCCATCGGGACGACGCGCGGTGGGGCACTCAGCTTGAGCTGTCGGCGACCGGCGTACTCCTCGACGACCCCGATCACCTGCACGACTTGGCCAGCGCGCACGCCCTGCACCTGCGGCACCATCTCCTTCCAGACGTTGGCGGAGATGCTGCCACTCGCGTTCCCAAGCTTGAGGACGATGAAATCGTCGCCGGCCTTGGTCTTCTTGTCGTCCCGTTCGCGCACGAGGAGCTCGTGCTGCACGCGATCGCCGACGGCGAGCTTGGGAAACTCGAGGGCTGCCATTTACGAAGCGTACACGATATCGCCGTCCTCAGCGATACCAATTTCTTCCTTGTAGTCGCACACCCCGCAGGTCTTGTTGGCGACCCACACGGCCCCGAGCTCCTCGGTGATGGCCTTCGGCGCGGGCTTCACGGTCAAGCGCCGATAGGTGTACTCCTTGCAGTGCGAGCAGGCGTGCGCCTTGGCGATGCGTTCCGCCTTTTCGCGCGTGAGCTTGGGCACGTGCGGCTTACGGGACGTGAGGGCCGCTGCCGAGCGCGCCGGTCGGTGCCTGCGCCTCGGTGGCCTTGGTGCCGCCCGCGCGGAGCAGCTCCTTGATGCCGCCGATCGCGCCGAGCACACCCGTGGCTTCGCTCGGCAGGAACACCGTCGTCCCCTTGCCCTGCGCGAGCGCGGGCAGGGCCTCGAGGTACTTGAGGCCGAGCAGATAGGTGGCCGCCTCACCGGGCGGCAGCGACGCGGCGATGCGCTTGACGGCTTCGGCTTCGGCATCGGCCATCGCGAGACGCGCCTCCGCGAGGCCTTGGGCGCGCAAGATGGCCGCTTCCTTCTCGCCCTCCGCCTTGCGGATCTGCGATTCGCGGTGACCCTCGGCCTCGAGCACGGCGGCGCGCTTGGAGGCTTCGGCGTTGGTGACGGCGGCGCGGCGCTCGCGTTCCGCGCGCATCTGCAGTTCCATCGACTGCTGGATGTCGCGCGGGGGCTCGATGCTCTGGAGCTCGACGCGCGTGACGTCCACGCCCCAGCCGATCGAAGCTTCCTCGATGACCTCGCGCATCTTGCGGTTGATCATGTCGCGCGACGCCAGCGTCTGGTCGAGTTCGATCTCGCCGACGATGTTGCGCAGCGTGGTGCGCGTGAGCGTCTCCAGCGCGTAGGGCAGGTTCTGCACCGAGTACGTCGCCTTCTGCGGATCGGCCACGCGGTAGTACAGCACGGCGTCGATGTCGATCGTCACGTTGTCCTTCGTGATGACCGGTTGCGACGGGAAGTTGAGCACCTGTTCGCGCAGGTCGATGCGCGACGCCGTGCTGGCGACGATCTTCTTGAGGCCGGTGACGTCGGCCTCGAAGTAGCGCACGTCAATCGACTTCGGCCGCTCGATGAACGGGATCAGGATGTTGAGGCCTGACCGCGCCACGCGGTTGAAGCTGCCGAGGCGCTCGACAACCATCACCTCGGCTTGCCCAATGATGCGGATGCTCTTGGCGAGGACGACGCCGATGCCAAGCGCGATGATGCCAACGACGAACTCCACGAGACTCCTCCGGGGAGAGACGCCTCTAATCTACCACCGGAAATCGGCGACGAAGAGGTTGGTCTCCCCTTCCTTGGCGGCGAAGCGGTTGCTCGCCCAGAGCAGCTGCTTGCCGTTCGGATGGAAGATCGGGAAGCCGTCGAAGACGCCGTCGAAGGTGACCTGCTCGACCTGGTCGGGGCCGGCCATCGAGGCGTTGGCATCCACCAGGTAGAGGTCGAAGTTTCCGGAGCGCGGAGCGACGAAGTTCGTGGAGAAGATGATCTTGGTGCCGTCCGGGCTCCACGAGGGGCCGAAGTTGGCGCCGCCGAGTGCGGTGACCTGACGCTGGTCGCTGCCGTCGGCGTTCATCACGAAGAGCTCGACCTTGCTCGGGCGGATGAGGCCCTGCGCCAGGAGCTCACGATACTGGGCGAGCTCGGTGCTGTCCTTCGGGTGATGGGCGCGGTAGACGATCTTCGTGCCATCGGGTGACCACCACGGCCCGCCGTCGTAGCCCGGCGTGGTGGTCAGGCGGCGGACGTCCGTGCCGTCGGCGTTCATCGTGTAGATCTCGAGATCGCCGTCCTTCATGGACGTAAACACGATCTTCGAGCCGTCCGGCGAGAGAATGCCCTCGGCCGTGTAGACGTCGTAGTTCGTGAGGCGGCGCATGTCGCTGCCGTCACGATTGACCGTGTAGATGTCGTAGCGATCGAGCGGCCAGACGTAGCCCTTGGACGGATCGGGGCGCACCGGGCAGATGGAGTCATGCGCGGTGGTCGAGGCGAAGAACAGGCGTTCACCGCCCGGGAAGAACCAACCGCAGGTGGTCTTGCCGCGACCGTCGGAGACCTGCGTCATGCCGGTGCCGTCGGCCTTGATCACGTACTGCTGGTCGCAGGTCCGGCCGTCGCGCGTGGACTGGAAGGTGATGTACTCACCGTCCTGGCTCCAATAGGCTTCGGCGTTCTCTCCGCCGAAGGTGATTTGGCGAAGGTTGGAGAGACGCGTTTCGCGGGCATCGCCTTCGCGCGCGACGATGGGGGACTGTTCGGCGGCAGTGCCGCCGCAGGCCGTCGCGCCCAGGAGCGCGGCGGCGAGAGTTACACGGAAGGACATCTTGGAATGCTTGAGGGTTATTCGGGTCGTCGCGCCGAGGCCGCGGCGGGAACCGGCGCGGCGGCGGAAGGGGCGAGCGCGAGCAGTTCCTGCGTGGTGCGGGCACGGCGCAGGAGTTCCATCGCGCGCTGCAGCTGCACGTCCTCGGGAATCTCACGACGCTTGGCCGTGGAGTCGCCGAAGGCGAGGCGTGCGATGCGGTTGAGCAGGAGTCGATCGACATACGCACGACCCGCGTCCCACTCGGCGCGGTCGACGGTCACGCCCTTGGCCTCGAGCTTCTGCCGGAAGCCGTCGCGCATGGCGGCGGTGACGGTGAAGTCCGGCTTCACCTGATCCTTGAGGCCGAAGGCGTAGTCATACAGCGCGAGGTACACGTCCTGCTGGCGTGGGACGAGCGCGCGCGCGAGGCGCAGCTCGGCGGCGGTCAGCGTGTCGTAGGGCACGACGATGTCGGGCGTCACGCCGCCGCCACCGAAGACCGGACGGCCACCCGCGGAGCGGAACATCGGACGCGCGGCGCGCGCGCTGTCGCTCTCGAGCGAGTCGGGGTGCACTTCGACCAAGCGCCCCGAGGCGTCGAGCACGCGCTCACGCTGGATCGT
>PNKF01000126.1 GCA_013822285.1 Gemmatimonas sp. | reverse complement strand
GGGCTATGAGAAGCGATTCAACTGGGGCGTGGGAACCACGAGCGAGCAGCAGTTCGTCGAGATGGTACTCGCCGGTCAGCCGGAGCCGCCGCTGTACTTCGCCGAGATGAAGCGCATCAATCGCGACGGTCCGGCGATCCTCGGGGGCTTCGCAGTTCCGGCGCAGGGTGCGCGCGAGTCGTTGAGCGTGGCACTCGGCGGCAACGCTGTGGTGCTCGACCTGCGTCCCGCCACGGAGTTCGCGAAGGGGCATATCCCCGGCACGATCAACATCCCGCTGAACAAGAGCTTCAATACCTGGGCCGGTTGGCTGGTGAAGTACGACCAGCCCATTCACTTGATCGTCGATGCGGCCGACGCACTGAAGGCCGTGCGCGAGCTGGCGATGATCGGGCTCGATCACGTAGCGGCGTGGTATGCGCCGAGCATCGTGGGCGAGTGGGAGAAGTCGGGTCAGGCCTTGGGCACGGTGCGGAAGATCGACGTCGCGCACCTGGCGCCGAAGCTCGCTGCGGCTGACGTGACGGTGATCGACGTGCGCAATCGCAGTGAATACGAGGCCGGACATCTGCCCGGTTCCCTGCACATTCCGATCGGTTACCTGCCGGAGCGGCTCGCGGAGATTCCGCGCGACAAGCCAGTCGTCTTGCAGTGTCAGAGCGGCGCTCGGTCGGCGATTGCCACCTCACTGCTCCAGAAGCTTGGCGTCAGCGATGCCACCGATCTCGTGGGCGGCTTCGTCGCGTGGGCGAGCGCCGGTAAGGATGTCGTACGCGAATCCGCCACGGCCGGAGTCTGAGATGGCGCACCGGACGATGACCCCTGCGCTGCTATCGGAGGTCGCCGAGCGCTTCAAGGCGTTGGGCGAGCCGGTGCGCCTGTCGTTGCTGCAGGCGCTGCGCAAGAAGGAGATGTCGGTGGGCGAGCTGGTCGCGGCGACGGGGCTGGGGCAGGCGAATGTGTCGAAGCACCTGCATCAGCTGTTGGACTGCGGCTACGTGACGCGGCGGAAGGAAGGGACCTTCGTGTACTATCGGATCGCGAGCGATGATGTGTTCATGCTTTGCGACGTGATGTGCTCGCGGATCGACGAAGAGGTGCGCGTGAGACGGGAGAGGATTGGACGCTGAGTTCAGCGCGTGGGTTTACCCGACGTGTGACTGGGTCTCGGCGCGTGAGTGAGCCCCGACGCGTGAGTGAGCCCCGACGCGTGAGTGAGCCCCGACGCGTGAGTGAGCCCCGACGCACAGCCTACGGGGCCTGACCGCTTCGCGCACGGCCCCTACGGCTGCGCGTCGGGGCTCACTCTCAACATTCGCTGGCGCGCGTCTCTTCTCTGCGCCTCCGCTGGTCGCGCGGCTCTACTTTCTCGCGGAATCCTCTGCGCGATTCGCGCGCAGCGCTCGGCCCGTTCTGGCTAAGTCGATCGCCCAGCATATGGCGAGCACGACGGCGCCGAGTTCGAGGGGCGGGTAGGCGCCGACTTCTTTGTAGATGAGGATGCCGCTCAAGCCGAAGGCGAAGAGGCCGCTCCAGGCGATCCAGCACTGCACTTCAAATGAGAGGGGCTGGCGCCAGCGTGAGCGCGGTGTCGCCGCGCGCTGAGCTTCGGTTGTGGGCTTCGACATCAGTGCCCCCTCGCGCGGAGGAAGCTGTCCCAAGGCGTGGTCTCGAGGGTCATGCCGAGGACGATGATCTCGAAGACGGCGAGGCCGAGGATCGTCGCGTAGAGGACGCCGGACTGGCGCTTGCCTTCGGTTGGCGCGCGCCGGCAGAGCCAGGCGGTCGCGAAGGTGGCGATGCTCAGCGCGATGACGCTGGCGGTGAGGAACCAGGAGTTCTGCAGCGGACCGAAGAACTGTCGCAGGTAGGCGAGATGCGGCGGGAGGAAGTTGCCCGCGGGATTCTCGACGCCGAGGAACACGTTGATCTTCGCGACCTGCTGTACGGCCCAGAAGATGACGAGGCCCCATAAGCCGGACTTGTTGCGGTCGCCGTAGAGGAGCAACGCGACGGCGCCCATCAACACGAGTGCGGCAACGTCGCTGAGCAACGTGGCGCGGATGGCCGGCAGGACGAGCGACCACGAGGGCGCGGCGATGCCGAGGGCGTCGACGTGGAAGCCGGTGAGGTAGCCGCCGTAGAAGGTGACCGAGACCCAGCCCCAGAGCATGGCACCGCCCATGAAGCTGCGGCGTGCGCCGACGGCGGTGTCGTCGTTCGCGGAGCTGCGCAGCTCCCAGAAGCCGTACACAGCGAGGATCGTGGCGACGATCAGGGCGAGTACGCGGGTCGAGCCGGCGCGCTGCATGGCGATGATCAATCCGGTGGCGACCCACCAGAAGAGCACGACCAGCGTGATGCCGCGCCCAATCATGCTTCGGTACGTCACGCGCGTGCCGCCGTGACCGCGGCGTGGATGCTGCGCGCGTCGGTGCGCGGGAGCGCCACATATCGCGCGCCCATTGCTGCGGCGACCTCCTGCGCCTGCGGAGACGGACGCGGCGAGGTGTCGATCAACAGCACTTGCCCTTCGAGTCCGCGCATGACGCGCGCGGACTGCAGCGCTTCGGCCATGGCCTGCTCGCGGCCGCCGCTCCCGTCGCGCGCGACGTTGGCGCGTGCGTCGGTGAGGAAAACCACGACGGTATCGTTGCCCTCGCGCCGCGCACGCAACGTGAGTTCGACGGCGCGATCGATCGCCGAGGCCAGCGGCGTACCACCGCCGCCGGGCAGCGCGGCAAGCGCTCGCTTGGCGGCGGCGATTGCGCGCGTGGGTGGCAGCAAGATCTCGGCTTTCGCGCCGCGGAAGGCGATCAACGCGACCTCATCACGGCGGGCGTAGCTCTCAGCGAGCAACAACTCGACGGCGCCCTTGGCCTCGGCCATGCGATTCACGGCGGATGAGCCGGAGGCGTCGACGACGAAGATCGCGGTGGTGCCGGCGGGCTCGAACAGACGACGGATCCGGAAATCGTCGGGGCGGACCAAGACGCGGGGTCGCGCGGGAATCGCGGGGATGGGTTTGGCCGACGCGGAACCCGCTTCAGTCGCGCCCGCGCTCCGCCGCCGCAGCGGCTGCCACGGTGCCGCGGCGCGCAGCGTCTCGACGAGATCGAGCCGTCCGCCACCTCGCGGATCGCCGCGACGCGTGCCGACCTGCCGGCCGCGCGTGCCTCCGCTGCGATCAGACCCCGCGCGTCCTGCGGCGCGGCGAGCCTTGGGTGTGCGTGTCGGCGCATCCATCGTCAATCCGAACGGCAATGCTGCCGCCATCGCCTCGATGATGCGCTCCTCAAGCTCACGCACATCCTGATCATCACGCTCGGCGCTGTCGTCTTGGTTCTGCGCGTCGTCGGGTGGCGGCGGAGGCGGTTCTGGTTCAGCGCTCGTCTCCGGTGGCGGCGCGGGCAAGCGCGTCGCGCGCGGTCCGAGCACAAGCGCAGCGGCAGTGGCGACATCGCTGTCGTTGGTCGAGCGGCGACCGTCGAGCGCGGCGCAACAACGCGCCACGCGAAGTGCGGCGCGCACGGCACGCAGCGAGTCGATCCCGTACAGTTCGGCCGTGTGGACGAGCGTGCGCAACGCCGCATCGGTGCTGCGCGACGCGGTAGGATGCGCCGGCGGTTCGCTCGCGGTGTCGGCATCGACGTGCGGAAGCAGCGCTGCCGCGGCCTTGATGTCCGCACGTGAGTACAGCTCGGGCAGCGGCTGCACGTCGAGCAGGAGATGAAACGCGCAGCGATCGGCAATCGCGCCGTGCACGGCATCTTCATCGGCCTCGGCTTCGTCGATGGCAACGATCGTCACGCGCGCGGCGTGATGCGTCGGCGCGTCCGCGACGCGCACGCGCTGTGCGACGTGCCCGAGGTCGAGGACCTGGGTGAGCCGTGCGGCGAGCGACGCCCCGATACGCTCGGCGCCCGGGATGACGAGCAGGCCGCCGTCGAGTGCGGCGAGCAGTCCGTGGTCGGCAACCGGGCGGCCCTGCGCGAGGGTCATGGCGAGGTCGAGTCCACCGAGGAGTCGATCGTCGGGGATGGCGAAGGGCAATCGGCGATGCGGTGCGCCGTCTGGCATCAGCGCGCGTAGGCGCGCGACGAATGTCTCGGCGATGTCACTGCGCGGCGCGCGGAGCACGGCACCGCCGAGTGCGACGCCATCGAGGGCAAGCACGGCGGCCGCGAGTTCGGCGCGGGTCGCGAGATTGAGCGTGGCGACCGCCGTTGCAACGGCGGTCGGTCGCTCCGACGCGACGGCAGCTGGCCGCTCTGACGCCGAATCGCGCAGGGTCACGCCGCGCCCAGCACGTCTGCTACCGCGCGCTCGATGCGCACGGAGGATCCGACATCATCGAGCACGTTGCGACGCAGTCGATGCCGCAGCGCCGACGGGGCGATGGTGCGGAGGTGGTCGACGGTGACGGCGCGCGCGCCGTCGTAGGCGGCGAGTGCCCGCGCGCCGCGCAGCAGGGCGAGTTCGCCGCGGACGCCATCGGTCCCGACGGCGGCGCAGAGGCGTGCGGCGTCGCGCAGCACGGCATCGGGGACCTTGAGCGCGTCGATCTTCTTGCGGGCGCGTTCGACGTGCTTGCGCGTGTCGAGGTCTGCGGCGGCCCACTTGGCGGTGAAACCTTCGGGGTCGCGATCGAAGGCATCGCGTCGCTTGATGACTTCGACGCGGGCGTCGAGGTCGTTGGTGGTCGTGACTTCGACGGAAAGACCGAAGCGATCGAGCAGCTGCGGGCGCAGGTCGCCTTCTTCGGGATTGCCGGAGCCGACGAGTACGAAGCGTGCGGGATGCCGCACGGAGATACCTTCGCGTTCGACGACGTTCTCGCCGGTGGCGGCGACGTCGAGCAGCAAGTCGACGAGATGATCTTCGAGGAGATTGATCTCGTCGACGTAGAGGTAGCCGCGATTCGTGCGTGCGAGGAGTCCGGGCTCGTAGGCTTTTTCGCCGCGCGTGAGTGCGCGTTCGAGGTCGAGCGCGCCGACGACACGATCTTCGGTGGCGCCGAGTGGGAGGTCGACCACTGGCACGTTGTGCTTGTCGTGCCGCAGCTTTTCGCCGGCTGCGCGCCGCGCGCGGCAGTCGTCGCAGGCGCGGGACTCGGTGTCGGGATCACAACCGTAGCGGCAACCGCGGACGACGTTCATCGGCGGGAGCAGGGCGGGCAGCGCACGGACCGCGGTGGACTTCGCGGTGCCGCGATGGCCGAGAATCAGGACCCCACCAATGGTAGGATCAACAGCCGTGAGGAGAATGGCGCGCTTCATCTCCTCCTGGCCGACAATCGCCGAAAAAGGAAAGGCGAGTCGCAACGGGAGCACTCCGGGGGGTAAGTGTCAGACCTAGATTACGGTAGAATCCCATGTGTCGCAATCCCTTGACACTCAATATGTCTAGCAGACTTGACAGATTTCGGTCATCGTCGTATCGTCGCCATGTCGGTTCCCCCCACACCGACGCTCGATGTGGGGAACAGTGCCGGCCTCTCCCGGGCTTCAAACGGAATGGCACCTCCGGAGAATACGATGGTTGGGGTGGCGATGGCTGCTGAGGCCTCGCCGATGACCTGGCGCGATCGCCTGCTGGCTTGGCGCGATCGCATTCAGTCGAGCCCCACGTTCCAACGCTGGGCTGCGTCGTTCCCGCTCACTCGACCGATCGCGCTGCGACGGTCCCGGGCGCTCTTCGACCTGACCGCGGGCTTCGTCTACACGCAGACGTTGACCGCCTGCGTGCGGGTTGGCTTGTTCGACTTCCTCGCCGAACGGCCGCGAACGCGGGCAGAGATTGCCGCGCACGTGGGTATTCCCTTGGAAGAGACGGAGCGCCTGTTGCGCGCGGCAATCGCGCTGAAGCTGGTGCAGGGTCGCTCGGGTGACCGGTTTGGCTGCGGTCCGATGGGTGCCCCACTGATTGGAAATGTCGGCTTGGCTCGGATGATTGAGCACAACGCCCTGCTGTACCAAGACTTGACTGATCCTATTGAGTTTTTCAGGTCAAGTCAAAGCAGTAAGCGTGCAGTATTAGAACACTTTCCGTACACTAGCGTATCTGATCCCGAGAAGATCGGGCGAGGGGTGGTCGCCGATTACTCGTCGCTGATGGCCGAAACCGTGCGGCCCTTGGCGGAGGAAATCCTTGATCGCTACCCGCTGTCGGGTCGCAAGACGCTGCTGGATGTGGGTGGTGGCGAGGGCGCGTTTCTCGCCGAGGTCGCCTGGAGGTATCAGGGGATCGGTTTGAAGTTGTTCGACCTCCCTGCAGTCATTGAGGGGGCGAAGATACGTCTGGCCCGGTTGGGTCTTGTGGGGCGGGTGGAATTGTCCGGGGGGAACTTTCATCAGGACCCCCTCCCAACCGGTGCCGACGTAATCACGCTGGTTCGCGTGCTCTTGGACCACGATGACGCTTCTGTGTTGGGGTTGCTGCGCCAGGTGCGCGCGGCGCTCGAGCCGGGTGGCGTCGTTTT
>PNKF01000125.1 GCA_013822285.1 Gemmatimonas sp. | reverse complement strand
ATGACACCCTCCAAGCACACGTGGCGCTTCTTCCGCGCCGGCGGTTCCGACCAGGTCGCGCTGGAGACGGCGGACGACCTGCGCAACCTGCGACAGCTGGACCCGACGCTCTGGGTCGCGCTCGCCTGCCCCGTGAAGGGCCTCGAGTTCGACGAGCGAACGCTGGCTCTGATGGACACTGACGGGGACGGACGCATCCGCATTCCCGAGGTGCTGGCTGCCGTCGAATGGGCCTGCGCGCAACTCGTCGACCCCGCCGTGATGTATCGCGGTGGTGACATCGCCCTCGCATCGATCACCGAATCGACGGAGGAGGGGCGGCGGCTCCGCGCGTCGGCGCGCGAGATCCTGCGCAGCCTCGGCAAGCCCGATGCCACGCACCTGAGCGTGGCAGACACGATGGAGAAGGCGAAGGTCTTCGCGCAGAGCCGCTTCAACGGCGACGGCGTGGTGTCACTGGAGATCATCGACGACGCGGCGGCCAAGGCCGTGGCCGAGGCCGTGATCGCGACGGTGGGTGCGGCGCAGGACCGCTCGGGGCGGCCTGGCGTGTCGCAGGCGTCCGTGGACGCGTTCTTCGAGGCCTGCACAGCGTACGTCGCCTGGTACGATCGGTCGGCGAGCGAGTCCGAGACCTTGCTGCCGCTCGGGGAGGAGACCGTCCCGGCGTTCGGCGCGCTGCAGGCCGTGCGGGCCAAGGTGGACGACTACTTCGCGCGCTGCCGCGTGTCGGCGTTCGACGCGCGCGCGACGGCGGCGATGAATCGCGACGAGGCCGCGTATGCGGTGATGTCCGCAAAGGCCTTGGGCGCGACCGCCGCGGATGTCGCGGAGTTCCCGCTGGCGAAGGTCGAGGCGGCGCGTCCGCTACCGCTCGGGCAGGGCATCAACCCGGCGTGGAGCGCGGCGATGGCGACCTTCGCGACGCGCGTCGTTGGCCCCGTGCTCGGGCCTCGCGAGGCGCTGACAGAAGCCGACTGGGCGACGCTCACGGCGCGCTTCGCGGCGTATGCCGCGTGGGAGGCGGACAAGCATGGCGCACAGGTCGAGGCGCTGGGCATCGCGCGGCTGCGCGAGATCCTCGCATCCAATGCGCGGGCGACGCTCAACGCGTTGATCGCCGAGGACGCGGCGGTCGCGCCGGCGATGAACGCCATCGACAACGTCGAACGGCTGGCGCGCTACCACCGCGACCTCGTGGGCCTGCTGAACAACTTCGTGGCCTTCCGCGATTTCTATTCGCGCGAGCGGCCGGCGGTGTTCCAGGCGGGGACGCTGTATCTCGACGGGCGCCGCGCCGATCTCTGCGTGCGCGTCGACGATGCGGGCAAGCACGCCGCGCTTGCCGGCTTGGCGAAGTGCTACCTCGCGTACTGCGACTGCACGCGGCCCAGCGGCGAGAAGCTGACGATCGCGGCGGCGTTTACGGGCGGAGATTCCGACAATCTGATGGTGGGGCGCAATGGTGTGTTCTACGATCGCAAGGGACGCGACTGGGACGCGACCATCACGAAGATCGTCGAGAACCCGATCAGCATCCAGCAGGCGTTCTGGGCGCCGTACAAGAAGTTGGTGCGCCTGATCGAAGAGCAGGTCGCCAAGCGGGCCGCGGCGGGGCAGGCGGCCTCGGATGCCAGGGTCTCTGCGGCGGCGACCACGACGGCGACCCTGGACCAGCAGAAGCCCCCGGCAGAACCGCCGAAGAAGATCGACGTCGGTACCGTGGCGGCGCTCGGCGTCGCAGTGGGCGCGATCGGCGCCTTCGTCACCACCGTCATCGGCTACCTGACGGGCGTGTTCAAGCTTCCGTTCTGGCAGGTCTGCTTGGTGTTCGTGGGCATCGTGCTCGCCATCTCGCTGCCGTCGATGGCGATCGCTTGGCTCAAGCTGCGCCAGCGCAACCTCGGGCCGATCCTCGATTCGAACGGCTGGGCGGTGAACGGCCGTGTGAAGATGAACGTGCCGTTCGGCGCGAAGCTGACGCGCGTGGGCGCCGTCCCGCTGGACGCGCAGAGTTCGTTCGTAGTGAAGTACCCGGAGCCGCCGACGGCCCTGCCGAAGTTGATCACGGCACTGGTGGCGGTCGCATTCCTGCTGAGCTTCCTGAACCACTATGGGGTCATCCATCGCCTGAGCGGCGGGGCGGTGGGCAAGCCTGCGGCGGTACGGACGACGACGTCGCTGTAGGCGTCGCTGCAGGCGTCAAGGTCGTCGTATGGCGCGACGGGCGGGGGCTGTGCGGCGGATGCCGGGCAGCCCTCGCGGCCGTTACGGGCGCCGCGCGATCAGTTCGATCTCGACACGCGCGTTGAGCGGGAGGCCGGCCACCGCGACGGTGGTGCGGGCCGGGAACGGGGCGCTGAAGCGCGTCTGGTATGCGGCGTTCATGGCGGCGAAGTCGGCCATGTCGACCAAGTACACATTGCACTTGATGACGTGGTCGAGCGTGAGCCCGGCGGCGGCGAGCACGGCGGCGAGGTTGTCGAACACGCGATGCGTCTGCGCGCTGACGTCGCCCTCGATGAGCTTGCCGGTGGCGGGGTCGATGGGCGTCTGGCCGGAGCAGAACAGCTCCTGGCCGCTCCAGATGGCCTGCGAGTAGGGGCCGATGGCCTTGGGGGCGTCGGCGGCGGAGACGGGCTGGCGGTTGGTCATGCGATGAATCTATTTCTCTCCATGCCTACTCGCCTGATGTTCCTGCTGCTCCTGGCCGCGCTGCCCCTGGCCGCGCAAGCACCGCGCACGCGGTCGATGGACGACCTCAACTGGATGGAGTTCGCCGAGCTGGTGCCGGCGCGGCATCGGACGGTGATCCTCACCGTGGGGACGCTGGAGCCGCATGGCGTGGTGAACAACGGCGCGGACAACACGGCGCCGACCGCCATCGCGCGGGCCATTGCGCCAGCGGCCGGCATCGATGCGCTGATTGCGCCGCACATTCCCTACGGCGTGACGGGCTCGATGGCGCCGTATCCCGGCGCGCTGCACATCCCCGAGGAGGCGTTCCGTGTGTATGTGCGGGCCGTGCTCGACGGATTGGCGCGCAACAAGTTTCGCGACATCATCATCGTGAACGGGCACGGAGGCGGACAGACGGCCATCCTCCAAGAAGTCGCGCGCGATGTCGCGCTCGATCGCGGCGTGAACACGCTGGTCGTGAACTGGTGGTCGCTCACGACGGATCTCTCCGTGGAGATCCTCGGCAACCAGGGCGGGCACGCGGGCATCAACGAGACCGCGTTCATCCAGGCGACGGATCCGTCGCTGCTTCGGCGCGATCGCTACACGGGCCCGGACATGGCAACGGCGAATCCGGCCCCGGGGGCCTGGGCGGCGGTGCCGTTCCCGTCGAGCATCACGCTGTACCAGCCGGGCGCGGGGTGGCCAACGGACTTCGACCTCGCCAAGGCGCAGCGGTACCAGCGCGCCGTGATTGCCCGCGTGCAGGAACTCGTGCAGCAGACCATCGCGAACTGGAAGCGCGCGGGGTTCTAGTCGCGCCGAAAGCGGCGCCTGAAATCAGCGGTGGGCGGCGCCTCGCCGCTCTTCGCGCCACGCCCACAGCGCAAAGACGAGCAGGGCGACGAACAGCGAAGGCGCGAGCATGACGAAGCCGATCTGGATCACGGCATCGACGATCGGTCCCGTGGCATCCTGCCCATGGCTGCCGATGCGGAACTGACGGCCCATCTCGATCCCGCGCACGAGCGTGAGCGGGATCCAGGTGAGGGCGAACGCGAGCGCCGCGAGGCGCATGCCAGTGCGCATGCTTGAAGCTTACTGCCTTCTACTGTGCCTGCGCGGCGGCGAGTCGCGCAATCGGGACGCGGAAGGGCGAGCAGGACACGTAGTCGAGCCCCGTCCGGTGGCAGAACGCCACGGACTTCGGGTCGCCGCCGTGCTCACCACAGATGCCGACCTTGAGCCCCGGTCGCGAGCTGCGTCCCTCGGTCGTAGCCATCGAGATCAAGCGGCCCACGCCGTCCACGTCGATGACTTGGAACGGATCTTCCGGATAGATGCCGCGCTCCACATACAACGGGAGGAAGCGCCCCGCGTCGTCGCGTGACAGTCCCAACGTGGTCTGCGTGAGATCGTTGGTGCCGAAGGAGAAGAACTCCGCCTCCTTCGCGATGGCCGCCGCCGTGAGCGCGGCCCGCGGCAGTTCGATCATCGTGCCGACGAGGTACTCCACGCGCGTGCCCGTCTCCGTGCGCACGATCTCGGCCATCCGGTCGACGATCTTGCGCTGATGCCGGAACTCCTCGACGGTGCTGACCAAGGGAATCATGATCTCCGGCTTCACGACGACGCCGCGCTGCTGGCAGGCCGTCGCGGCCTCGAAGATCGCCCGCGCCTGCATCTCCGTAATCTCGGGGTACGTCACTCCTAGGCGGCAGCCCCGGTGGCCGAGCATGGGGTTGGACTCGCGCAGCGTCTCGACGAGGCGCATGAGCTCGCGGCGCGTGACGCCGATGCGGCGCGCCAGCAGCTTCGCCTCTTCGCCGCCGTGCGGCAGGAACTCGTGCAGCGGCGGGTCGAGCAGGCGGATGGTGACGGGGAAGCCATCCATCGCCGTGAAGATGCCTTCGAAGTCCCCTCGCTGCATCGGCAGCAGCTTGCTCAGGGAGCGGCGACGACCGCCTTCGTCGTGCGAGACGATCATCTCGCGCATGGAGTGGATGCGATCGCCATCGAAGAACATGTGCTCCGTACGGCAGAGGCCGATGCCCTCGGCGCCGAAGGCGCGCGCGACCTGCGCGTCGTGGGGCGTATCGGCATTGGCACGCACCTTCAGGCGCCGCTGGTCGTCCGCCCAGGCCAATAGCTCGGCGAAGCCTTGGTAGACCGGCGCGTCGGCAGCCTGCCGCGTACCAGCATTGACCTGCATGACCTCGCTCGGCACTGTCGGGAGGTCGCCGAGGAACACGTCACCGGTGGCACCATCGAGCGTGATCCAATCACCCTCGACGACTTCCGTCTCGCCGACGGTGAAGCGGCGGTTCCCGGCATTCACGCGGATGGCGTCGCAGCCGACGACGGCGCACTTGCCCATGCCGCGCGCGACCACCGCGGCGTGCGACGTCATGCCGCCTCGCGCCGTGAGAATGGCGCGCGCGGCCACCATGCCATGGAAATCTTCCGGCGTGGTTTCGTCGCAGACGAGAATCACGCTCTCGCCGCGGGCCCCACGCGACTCCGCGACATCGGCATCGAAGACCACCATGCCGCTGGCCGCTCCGGGGCTGGCCGGTAGACCCTTGGCGAGCGCCTGCGGCTTGGAGCGACGGTCGATGATCGGATGCAACAGCTGGTCAAGCTGCTTCGCGGGGACGCGCTGCAGCGCCTCGTCCTTCGAGATCAGGCCCTCGTGCACGAGTTCGCGCGCGATGCGCACGGCGGCCGCGGCGGTGCGCTTGCCCGTGCGCGTCTGCAAGAGGTAGAGCTTGCCGCGCTCGACCGTGAACTCGAGATCCTGCATGTCACGGAAGTGCCGCTCAAGGAGGGCCTGCGTGCGCAGCAGGTCCTCGTAGGCCTGCGGCAGATGCTCGGCCATCTTCTCGATCGGCTCTGGCGTGCGGATGCCCGCGACGACGTCCTCGCCCTGCGCATTCACGAGGAACTCACCGTAGAAGCGCTTCTCACCCGTGCTCGGGTCACGGGTGAAGGCCACGCCGGTGCCGGAGTCGTCGCCGAGATTGCCGAACACCATGGCCACGATGTTGACCGCCGTGCCCGGCGACTCGGCGATGTGGTTCACTCGGCGATAATCGACGGCCTTCTTGAGCGTCCAGGAGCGCCACACGGCTTCGATGGCGCCCCAGAGCTGTTCGCGCGGGTCGTGGGGGAAGGGCTTGCCCGTGACCGTCTTGATCAGCGCCTGGTACTCCTGCACGAGCACTATCAGCGACTCGGCCGGCAGCTCCGCATCCGTCTTGGCGCCGGTGGTGAGCCGCTTGGCGGCGAGGAGGTGCTCAAAGTCCGCGAAGGGCACGCCGAGGACGACGTCGCCGTACATCTGAAGCAGGCGCCGGTATGAGTCGTAGGCGAAGCGCGGACTCCCGCTGAGGGCCGCGAGGCCCTTGACGGTGTCGTCGTTCAATCCAAGGTTGAGAATCGTCTCCATCATGCCCGGCATGGAGACGCGCGCGCCCGAGCGCACGGACACCAGTAGCGGATTGGCGACGTCGCCGAAGCGACGGCCGGCCGCTTCTTCGAGGCGGGTGATGGCCTTCTCGACGTCGGCGTGCAGCCCGTCCGGCACCTTGCCGGTCGCGAGATACATGTCGCAGAGATTGCAGGCGATGGTGAAGCCCGGGGGTACCGGCACCCCGAGATTCGTCATCTCCATCAGGTTCGCGCCCTTGCCGCCGAGCAGGTCGCGATCGTCGCGACCTGCCTCGGCCTTGCCGTTGCCGAAGAAAAAGACGGCCTTGTCCACTGCTCGTACTCCCGCCCGGAGGGCGGTGGAGCCGTTACGCGCGCTTGAGCCT
>PNKF01000124.1 GCA_013822285.1 Gemmatimonas sp. | reverse complement strand
GGTACGAGTGGTCCTGCCCGACGATGGTGATGTCGGTGCCGTGCAGCGTGGTCACCACGGGCAGCTTGCGGCCCTGCGTGGCGAGCATCTCCTTCGCGATCCAGGCGCTGGTCGCATGGGGAATCGCGTAGTGCACGTGGAGCAGGTCGAGCCCTTGTGAGAGCACGACGTCGTGCATGCGGACGGCCAGCGCGAGGTCGTAGGGCGGATACTCGAAGAGCGGGTAGTTCCCGATGTTCACTTCGTGGAAGTGGACGCGCGGGAGGAAGTGCGGGAGCCGGAACGGGTGCTCATACGTGATGAAGTGCACCTCGTGCCCGCGCGCCGCGAGCGCGATGCCGAGTTCCGTGGCGACGGCGCCGGAGCCGCCATAGGTGGGATAGCAGGTGATGCCGACCTTCACGGGGAATCCTCGGAGAACCAGCGTTCAGCCACATCCAGCGCATTCGGCGCCGTGGGATCGAGCCGAGTCACCGGCCCGATGTCGTCCAGTTGATTACGGAACCAGGTGCGCTGGCGTTTGGCGTACTGCCGCGTGCTGATGCGCACGGCCTCGAGCGCGTCGGCCAAGGGCCGCGTGCTCTGCACCACCTCACGAATCTCGCGGTAGCCGCAGGCGTTCCATGCGGGCGCCTCTGCCGGCACCGTTTCGCCGAGGGCGCGCACCTCGTCCAGCCAGCCGTCGGTGAGCATCTGTTCGCGGCGGCGATCCAAGCGCTCTCCCAGATGCGTCCCGGGATCGACGATCAGCCAACGCGCCGCACGCATGGGCTTGGTGCTGCCCTTCGCGTGCCAATCGCTCAGCCGTTCGCCGCTGACCAGCGCCACTTCGGCGGCGCGCAGCAACTGGGCGCGTCCGAGCTGCGCCCGCGCCGGGTCCAGTCGCTCGACCATCGTGCGCAGTGCGTCGGTGGGCATGCCCTTGAGGAAGTCCTGCGTGGCGGCGCGGCGCACGGGATCCATCGGCGGTTCGTCTGCCAGCGGCCGCACCAGCGCTTGCAGCCACAATCCCGTGCCGCCCGCGATGATGGAAGGCCGACGGAGCGCCGCGTCCTCGGCCAACCACACGTTGGCTTCGAGCGCCCAACGCGCGGCATTCCAGCGCTCGGTGGGATCCGCGACATCGAGCCCCGCATGCGGCACGGCCGCGCGCTCGGCGGCCGTCGGCTTGGCCGTGCCGATGTCGAAGCCGCGATAGATCTGCCGAGAATCCGCGCTGATGATGCGCGCCCCGTGCCGCGCAGCCAAGGCCATCGCGAGCGCCGACTTCCCCGCTCCCGTGGGCCCTGCGATGATGCGCAGCGGCGGCGCTGCGGACCCGGACTCAGGCACGGCCAAATCGGCGATCGATCTCGCCCCAGCCCAGTTGCAGGATCGTCGCGCGGCCGTGCACATCGTGCGCGGGCAGCGTGGTCCGCGCGAGGGCGAGGTAGAGGGCGCGCATTTCGTCGGGGGCGAGCAGGTCGCCGGACTTCACGGCGGCCTTGCACGCGACCGTGGCGATGAGCCGCGTGTGGCGCGCGTGCGCGCTCGGGTCGCGGTCACCCGTCAGCGCCGACAGCGTCTCGCGCAGGCATCGCTCGGCGTCGAAGCGCGGATGCGGCGCGGGCACCGACTGCACCATCACGGACGCCCCCCCGAAGAGTTCGCCTTCGAACCCGAGCTTGCCCAGCGCCTCGCGTTCCGTCTCGAACATCTCCGCCTCTGCCGGCGAGAGATGCAGCGTGAGCGGAAAGAGCAGGCGCTGGCTCGGCATCTCGCCGCCTTCGAAAGCGGTGAGGAATCGCTCGTAGAGCACGCGCTCGTGCGCGGCGTGCTGGTCGATGAGCACCAAGGCCTCGGGCCGCTCGAAGGCGATGTAGGTGCGATGGAACTGGAACAGCGGCGGCACGACAATCTCGTCGTCGGGCTCGGCTGCCGGCTCGACGTCCACCGCCGCATCCGCCGTGACGGCCATCGGCTCGAACAGCGGTGCTGGCGTCGCGGCCATGGGTTGCCGCAGCGTCTCGACGCCGAGCACGCGTCCCAACACCGGCGCCTCGGGGACACCGTGCACGATGCCGACCCCTGCGATGGCATCTTCCGTCCCGAGCGCCCGACGCACCGCGCGTTCGACCGCGCGCTCGAGATTCCAGCGATCGCGGAAGCGCACCTCGGCCTTGGCCGGATGCACGTTCACATCGACGTCCCCGCCGGGGATGTCGAGCTGCAGCAGCAGCGACGGCCGCACCCCAGCGGGAATCGTCGAGCGATACGCGGCCTCCGCCGCCCGGATGATGCCGGCGTCGCGCACCGCGCGACCATTCACTGTCACCAAGCTGCGGCGCGTGCCCAGTCCGACGTCGCTCGGGCGCTCGGCGAGTCCGCTGATGCGGATGCTGCCTTGGATGTCGTTGACGGGCAGCAGGCGATCGGCGGCATCGGGGCCCCAAAGCGCAGACACGCGATCGGCCAGCGACGCCGCGGGCGCGAGCGCGAGCTGTTCCTTGCCGTCGTGCGTGACAGTCAGGCGAATGTCGCGACGGACCAACGCAATCACGTGCAGGAGGTCGAGGATCGCCCGCCACTCGGACCGCGCGCCGCGCAAGAACTTCTGGCGGGCCGGCGTGTTGTAGAAGAGCTGTTCGACACTGACCGTGGTGCCGCGGCGCCGTGCAGCCGCGCGGACCGCTTCGAGCGCACCACCGCGTACCTCGACGCGCGTCCCCGCCCCGTCTTCGGTGGCGGTCTCGATGCTGAGCATGGCGACGGAGCCGATCGCCGGCAGCGCCTCGCCACGGAAACCGAAGCTCAACACGCCGACGAGATCTTCGGCGTCGCGGATCTTGCTCGTGGCATGCCGGGCGATGGCGAGTTGGGCCTCGTCGCGCGTCATGCCGCTGCCGTCGTCGCTGACGCGGATCAGCGCACGTCCTCCCTCGCGGATCTCGAGGTCGATGCTGCGCGCGCCGGCGTCGAGTGCGTTCTCGACCAGTTCCTTCACGACGGAGGCGGGCCGCTCGACGACCTCACCGGCCGCGATGCGGTCGGCGACGTCGGGCGGAAGGATGGCGATGCGCGGATCCGTCATCCCCGCAATCTCCGGGAGCGCGACGCCGGAATCAATCGCGGGCCAGCGAGCGCGTGCGCTCGGCGGGATACCAGCCACTGCGTCCCCCGTCGAGTTCGAGGCGCAGCCAGACGCCGCGGCGTTCGAGCACCTGGGCGATCTCGCCGACCATGGGCACGGCACCGGCATCAGCGCCGAGCGCCGGCAAGCTGCGCAGCGGCGTACGCTCGGCGATGACGATGGCGTCGGGGGCCGCCAAGGTACGATCGAGATACCCCGCGCCGAGGATGCCAATGACCGCCGGAACGATCAGCAGCGAGGGCCAGCGGCTGCGTCGTTGACGTCGCGCGTTGATCGCGGCCCAGGCCCAGCCAGCGAACCACAACGCCAGGGCAAGTGTCAGCAGCGGCAGCGGCGGCAGCGGCCAAATGCGTGCGGCCGCCGGATGCTGCGGCGCCGAGACGCGCGCGAGATGTTCGCGCAGTTCGCTGGACGTGGGATCGAGCCGAAGCGCACGCTGCCAACCGACGACGGCGCTGGCGGTGTCCCGCGCCTGCCACGCGGCGGTGCCGAAGTTGGCCCATGCGGCCGGGTCGCGCGGCGCACGTCCTGCCGCCAAAGCGAAGGCGTCGCGAGCAACCGCGTACTCGCCTCGGGCGTAGGCGCGCGTACCCTGCGTGAAGGCGTCGAGCGCATCGGCGGCTGGGCCTGCCCTGACGCAACCGAGCATCGTGCCGACCGACAGGAGCAGCAGCAACGCGCGGCGCCGGGCCTCTGCGTCGACCTTCGCGAGCACGGCGGCCGCCCGGGTGCGTAGACTGTCGTCCCGGTGCGCAGACGCAGCGGCCGACGCCGCGGGTGTGTTCATCGCAGCGCGCTCGGCGTTGCTCGCCGCGAAGGCTTCACGATCGCAGGCATCGCGCAGTGCCTCGACCTCGGCCGCCGTTTCCGGCGTGACGCCTTCGAGGCGGAGTGCCGCCGCCAGCGCACCAGGCGCCGTGAAGCCCGCGAGATCCACGCCACTGCGCTCGCGCAGGCGGCGGTCAAGCAGCGCGCGCGCCGTGGACTCCGCCGTGTGTTGGTTGGTGCGGCGTTGCGGCAGCCGGCTGCGCCGGCGCCACCAGAGCCAGGGCAGCGGCGCGAGCAGCGCGAGCCACGTCAGCAGCTCGCCGAAGGGCAGGCGCAGCGGCGTCGCACCGTCGAGCTGCGGGCGCAGCGGCAACGCCGCATCTTCCGCCGCAGCCACGCGACGCGTGGGCAGTTCGGCCATCGTGCCGGGGCGCACCGACACGAGCACCGCGTCCGTGTTGGCGCGAAGATAGCTGCGCCGTTCCGGATCGAAGTACGGGTAGCTCATGGCCGCGACCGATTGCGCACCCGGCTCACGCGGCGTCACGAGCCAGGTGAACTCCTTCGCCCCGCCGAACAGCGCAGGCGCAGAGTCGAGCACCACGCGTTCATCCTGCGCGACCACGTCGGCCCAGGGAATGCGCAGCGCCGGACGCGGCAGCAGCGTGGCGTTGCCCGTGCCCTCAAGGCGTAGCACGAGCACGAAGGGATCGCCGACACGGGTGACGGCCGGCTCCGCGCGCAGCGACGCCTCCCAGCGGCCGACGGCACCGGCCCAGTCGGCGAGGCGTCCGCGCAACGGCGGTTCGATCGCGACGAAGCTCACGCCGTCGGCACGCAGCGTGCGATCGTCCTCGCGACTGAAGAAGCTGTTGCTCTGCGGCAGCGCGTAGCTCAGCCGCGCTTGCCCCATGCCGTAGCGGCCTGGCGTCAACGCGAACAATGCGCGGCGGAAGGTGTGGACTTCGTAGTCGTCCCCGGGCTCACCGACGCGCGCCAGCGGCAGATCGTACGCGAGCATGGCGCGCGGCTCCGGCGGCACGAACTCCGGATTGCGCCGCAGCCGCTGACGCACGGCCGTCGGAATGCGCACGGACAGCGTGTAGGTCACCTGCTGGCCGACAAACACCGTGTCAGAGGAGACACTCGCGCGCAGCGACACGCCATCGGCATTGGTCTGCTGCGCGCCCAACAGCTGCGGCAGTGCCAACAGGCCGCCGGCCACGAGTGTCGACAGGGAGGCAAGCGCGCGCATCACCAGTCCTTCTGACCGGCCGAGCGCAGCGGCGTGTTGCCGCGCTGTCGACGCGCTTGTGTCTCGCGCTCTTCGCGCGCCGCGGCGTCGAGCAACGCTTCGGCCTGCTGCTTGGACATCGGCCCCTGCGATTGCTGCTGCGGTGGCGCGGCGCCGCCCTGCGGCTGCGGCGTGTTCGATCCCCCGCCACCGCCGCCACCTCCCGTCGGCGCACGCAATGCGAGCTCGTAGTTCCATTGCGCGTCGGCGTCGCCCGGCGACTCCAGCAAGACCGTGCGGAAGGCGCGCCGCGCGTTGGTCAGCGCCGCCGAGCGCGCATCGCCGTCGACGCGCAGTCCGCGGCGGAGATAGGCCAGGCCGAGGTTGTAGCGGGCCCGGGTGCGCAGGGCGGCATCCGTGGTGAACAGGGAGCGCTCGAGCGCGTCGATGGCGCCATCGACGGAGTCCGTGGCGAGCAACGCGGTGCCGAGATTGTAGAGCACGATCGGCCTGCGATCCCCAGCCGTCACCAGCGCGCGATATAGCCGGATCGCTTCCGGGTGACGTCCATCGCGTTGCGCCGCGATGGCGTCGCGCAGCGATGCGGCCTGCGCCGTGGCCAGGGTCGGCAGCGCCGCCGAGGCAATCACGAACAAGAGCGCGCGGCGGCGCAGCAGCCGCGGCAGACGCCCCCCATCGGCGAAAAACGCGTCGAGCAAGAGCAGCAACAGCGCGACGCCCGCAAACCAATGGAAGCGCAGCGGCCGACCGAGGCGCAGGGCTTCCTCGCGCGTCGAGGCCTCGAGGCCGGAGAGCACGCGCCGAATGCGATTGCCCTTGTCGGTGGCCTCGGCCGGGATGAACTCGCCGCCCGCCGCCTGTGCCACCGCGCCGAGCAGCGTGGCATCGTAGCGCGAGATGACGACTTCGCCGTTCTCGTCGCGCTTCGTGGTCGGCCCGGTGGGGCCCGCGATCGGGATCGCCGCGCCGCCGGGCGTGCCGAAGCCCACGCTGATGACGTGGATCCCGGCCTCACGCGCTTCGGCAGCGAGCGTCAGCGCCTCTTCGCGATCATCGAAGGCTTCGCCGTCGCTCATCACCACGAGCGCGCGATCGGCGTCGCCGCGGCTGGCCATCAGCAGGTCGATGCCCTGCCGGAGCGGCGGGGCGAGCGCCGAGCCGGCCTGGCCCACGATGCTTGGACTGAGGTTGTCGAGAAAGAGATCGATGGCGCCGTCATCGGAGGTGAGCGGCGAGAGGATGTAGCTGCGGCCGGCGAATCCGATGAGGGCGAAGCGATCACCCGGCGAGCTCGCGCGTAGGCGGCGCACCTCCTGCTTCATGCGCTCGAGCCGCGACGGGCGTTCGTCGTCGGCGAGCATCGAGAGCGAGAGGTCCATCGCGATGGCGACATCCACGCCC
>PNKF01000123.1 GCA_013822285.1 Gemmatimonas sp. | reverse complement strand
ATCGTCGGTGCGGTCGGCATGCTGCAGTTCGATGTGATGGTGCACCGGCTCGAGAACGAGTACGGCGCGCCGTGCACGCTGGAGATGATGCCCTATCGCTTCCCGCGCTGGGTGACGGGGTCGGAGGACGCGATCCGTCGTCTCGGCGAGGCGCAGGATCTTACCCTGCTGCGCGACTCGAAGGAGAACTTCGTGCTCGTGTTCCGCGACGAGTGGCGACTGCGCTGGGCGACGGACAAGGCGACGGAGCAGGGTTTAGCGTTTCACACGGAAGCGCCGTAGGAGCCAGCGCGGGGTGAGGTGAACGACGCTGCTGCCCAGCGCGAAGATCGATCCGATCACGATCGGTAGCACACCGCCGAAGGTGTAGCTCAAGGCGAGCACGAAGCCGAGCAGGTACTCGGCGCGATAGATCGGGAGGGCGAGCGCCAGGAGCGGCAGCAAACGCACCTGTATCCGCGGCACTTCCGGGTAGCCCAGCGAGTACGAAACCGCCAGCACGGTCCCAAACGCGGCGGCGCCTATCGCGGCGATCACCGCCGACCGGGTGCTGCTGCGTCCGAGTGCCACGCGCCGTTGCGTGTTGCCGACGGCGAACCAGGTGAAGAGCGGAAGGCTCAGCGCACCCCACCAGTTCGAGATGCTTGGCATGTCGTCGCGCGCAAGAAAGCTGTGCGCCGGAACGCCGCCGTGCAGCTGCTGCCAAGTGAGAAGTGCACAGGTCACCAGCGCGACGCTCGCTGTGAACCACAGCCGCAGGCGGTCGGTCATCGAAGTATCCGGGGAGAGAGGAGCCACATCGCCCTCTACGGCCGCCGGCCACCGCGGTTTCTGCGTCAGCCGTTCGCGTCGACGATCCCGATCTCTCGAGCGCCCTTCCGCACGAGCATCCAGCGCCCTCGCACGGCGCGGTCGGAGGCTACATGCGTCGCCTCCGCGCCCAGCTTCTCGCCGTTCACGCTCACCGCGCCCTGCTGCACCAACTTGCGCGCGGCGGTCTTCGAGAGTCCGAACGCATCGGCGAGCACCGCGACGATGTCCACGCCCTCCGCAGTCGGCGTCACCGACACGGACGGCATCTCCGCCGCCAGCATCGCGAACACCTCATCGCTGAGCGCGTGCGCATCGGCCTTCTTGTCAAAGACCGTCTTCGAGACCGACTCGGCGAGCTCGGCAGCCGCCACGCCGTGGATCAGCGACGTGACCTCACGCGCCAACCGCTTCTGCGCCCCACGCTCGTGCGGAGCCGCCGCATGTGCCGTCTCGATCGACGCAATCTCCGCCGCGTCGAGCAGCGTGAACGTCCGCAGCAAACGCCCGACATCGGCGTCCTCTGCGTTGATCCAGAACTGATAGAACTTGTAGACGCTGGTGAGCTTCGCATCCAAGTACACCGCGCCCGCTTCGGTCTTCCCGAACTTCTTGCCCTGCGCGTCCGTGAGCAGCGGGAACGTCAGCCCGTGGGCCTCGCCACGCTGGGTGCGGCGCACCAGTTCGGTGCCGGCGGTGATGTTGCCCCACTGGTCGCTGCCGCCCAACTGCAGCGTCACGCCGTCCTTGGCGTGCAGCCGCGAGAAGTCGTAGGCCTGCAGCAGCATATAGCTGAACTCGGTGAAGCTGATGCCGGTCTCCATGCGCGTCTTCACGGAGTCCTTCTGCATCATCCAATTCACCGTGAAGTGCTTGCCGGTATCGCGCAGGAACTCGATCAGCCCGATGCCACCCAGCCACTCGGCGTTGTTGCGCACGGCGAAGCGGGGCAGGGCATCCGCGCCCAGCGCGTTCTGCGCGACGCGCTGGATCTGCCGCCAGATGAGCTCCGCGTTCGCGGCGATCTCTTCCGTGGAGCGCATCGGCCGCTCCTCGCTCTTGCCCGAGGGGTCGCCGATCATCGCCGTGCCGCCACCCACCAGCGCCACGGCCTTGTGTCCGGCCCGCGCCAGGCGCACCAGGCCCATCAGCGAGACCAGGTTGCCCACGTGCAGGCTCTCGGCCGTGGGATCGAAGCCGCAGTAGCCCGTCACCGGACCCTTCGCGAGGTGGGCCTCGCAGCCTTCGGTCTCTTGATGGAGCAGGCCGCGCCAGCGCAGCTCGTCGTGCAGGGAGGTCGGGGACGTCATCCCAGCAAAATACGGGTCGCGGGAGGGGAAGTCACTTGGCTAGCTTTCCCGAGTGCTGAACAAGTACCCCCGGCTCAAGAAGTTCCTCCTCCGCGCGACCCTCGTCGGCGCCGGCCTCAGCGTCTTCGGACTCTTCGTCTTCGGCGTCTGGTGGGGCTTCTTCCTCTGTTCCGACGAGACCTGCCCGAGCATCGAGCAGTTCGCCGAGTACAAGCCGGCGGAGCCCGCGCGCCTCTACGCCGCCGACGGCCGCTTCATCGGTGAGATCGGGCTCGAGCGCCGCTCCGTCGTGCCGCTCGACCAGATCCCGCGCCACGTCGTGGACGCCTTCGTCATCACGGAGGACAAGCGCTTCTACCAGCACGCCGGCGTGGACTACTTCCGCGTCGTCGGTGCGGTGATCGCCAATCTCAAGGCCGGTGGTCTCTCGGAAGGCTTCTCGACCATCACGATGCAGCTGGCCCGCAACATCTTCCCGGCCCAGCTGCCCTCACGCTCCAAGGCCGGCGGCGCGGTGCAGAACGTGCTGCGAAAGTTCCGCGAAGCGAAAGTCGCCCGGCGCATCGAGGCCCGCATCCCGAAGGAGCGCATCCTCGAGCTCTACCTGAACCAGATCGCGCTCGGTGCCGGAGCCTACGGCGTCGAAGCGGCCTCGCAGCGGTACTTCGGACGGCCGGTCAGCGAGATCACGGTCGCCGAAGGCGCCATGCTGGCCGCGCTGCCCAAGGCGCCGTCGCGCTACAATCCGCGGCGCTTCCCCGACCGCGCCATCCAGCGCCGCAATACCATCCTCGAGTTGATGCGCCGCGAGGGCGCACTCTCCGATGCCGACGCCAGCATCGCCAAGGCCTACCCGCTGCGTCTCAACCGCGCGGCGCGTGGTGCCGGCGACCCGGCCCCTTACTTCGTCGAGTGGGTGCGCACGGAACTCGAACGCCGCTTCGGCAAGCAAGTCTACGAGAGCGGCCTGCGCGTCCTCACGACGCTCGACCTCGACATGCAGGGCGCCGCCGAGCGTGCGGTGGAGCGTCAGCTCCGTGCCATCGAAGCCAACACCTGGGGCACCTACTCGCAGACGACCTACGAGGAGTATCTCGCGCGCGCCGCCGCCGGTGACGCTGCGGGCAGCGGCAATAACTCGCCCTATCTGCAGGCGAGCTTCATCGCGCTCGATCCGCGCACCGGCGCCGTGCGCGCGCTCGTCGGCGGCCGCGACTTCGACGACTCCAAGTTCAATCGCGCGACGCAGGCCCTGCGCCAGCCCGGCTCGACCTTCAAGCCGATCGTCTACGCCACGGCGATCCGCTCGGGCCGCACGCCCTCGTACTTCATCGACGACGAACCGATCGAAGTGCCGCAGCTGGATGGCACGGTCTGGTCGCCGAACAACTACGACCTCAAGTTCGAAGGCCGCGTCACGCTGCGCCGTGCGCTGATGTTCTCGCGCAACTTGCCGGCGATCCGCCTCACCATGGAGATCGGCGAGGGCAGCGTCGTCGACATGGCCAAGCAGTTCGGCATCACGACGCGCGTGCCGCCCTATCCGTCCATCGCGCTCGGCTCCGCCGACGTGTATCCGCTGGAGATGGTCGCCGCGTACTCCACCTTCGCGAACCTCGGCTGGCGCACCGCGCCCAATCCGATCCTCCGCGTCGAGACGCTCGATGGTCGCCGACTGTATCAGGCGGAACCCGAGCGCATCCAGGTGCTCTCGCGCGAAGAAGCCTGGGTGATGGTCGACATGCTCAAGGACGTCATTCGGGCGGGCTCCGGCACGCGCGTGCGCAGCGAAGGCTTCACGCATCCCGCGGGCGGCAAGACCGGCACGACCAACGACTACACCGACGTCTGGTTCGTCGGCTTCACCGCCGACGTCGTCGCCGGCGTGTGGATCGGTTTCGACCAGCCGAAGGAGATCATGGGCCAGGCGCAGGGCGGGCGACTCGCGGCGCCCGCGTGGGCCAGCTTCATGCGCGAGATCTATGAGCGTAAGCCGGCGCCGCCGGACTGGCCGCGCCCGCCCGGCGTGCTCGCGATTCCCATCGATCCCGCCACTGGCCTGCGCGCCGGACTTGGCTGCATCTCGGATTCCATCCGCACCGAGTTCTTCATCGCCGGCACGGAGCCGCTGCAGGAGTGCCCGCGGAGACTGTTCCCCTGATGACGGCGCGCGTCCGTTGGCACGCGCGCTGGGTCGTCCCCGTGGCGACGCCACCGATCGCCGACGGCACGGTCATCACCGAAGGCGAACACATCGTCTGGATCGGCGAGCGCCGCCAGGCGCCGCTTGGCGGACGCGACGAAGATCTCGGTGACGCGATCCTCACGCCGGGTCTGGTCAACGCGCACACGCATCTCGATCTCACGGTGCTGCGCGGATTCCTCAGCGACCTGCCCTTCTTCGACTGGGTGCGCACGCTCACCCGTGCGATCGCGACGCTCGATGACGGCGACCTGCTCGCCTCCGCCTCGCTCGGCATCGCCGAGGGCTTGCTCGGCGGCGTCACGACCTTCGCCGACACCGCGCCCAACACCGCGGCCTTCGACGCCATGCGCGCGCTCCGCGTGCGCGGCGTCTGCTATCGCGAGGTGTTCGGTCCGGACTCCAAGGATGCCAGCAAGCATCTCGCGACGCTCGCCGACCAAGTCGCGGCGATGCGGCGCCAAGAGACCGAACTCGTGCGCGTCGGCGTCTCGCCACATGCGCCCTATTCGGTCAGTGATGCGCTCTACGCGGCGGTGGCCGAGTTTGCACGGCGTGAGCGGCTGCCGGTGGCCGTGCATATCGCCGAGGGCGCGGATGAGTCGCGACTCGTGGCGCAGGGCGATGGCGATTTCGCGGGATTCCTGCAGGGGCGTGGCATCGCGACCCCAGCGCGGGGCAGCGAACCGCTCGAGGTGATCGAGCGTGCCGGCCTGCTGCAGCGCGATACGCTGTTGATCCACGCCGTGCGCGTCAGTGCCCCTGCCATCGTTCGCATCGCGAACGCCGGATGCGGTGTGGCGCACTGCCCCGCGTCGAATGCCAAGCTCGGTCACGGGATCGCACCGCTGCTCGCGTTGCTGCGTGCGGGCGTGCAGGTCGGACTGGGCACCGATTCCATGGCCTCGAACGACCGTATGGATCTGCTCGAAGAAGCGCGGCTTGCCGTGCTCGCCCAGCGTGCGGCGAGCGGCGGTCACGACGCCGTGAGCGCGCAGCAGGCGTTCCGTCTCGCGACGCTCGGGGCTGCGGAGGCGCTGGGTCTCGACGAAGCGATTGGATCCCTTGAGGTCGGGAAGCAGGCCGATATTGCCGCCTTCGCGCTGCCGCAGGGCCCGCGCGAGAATGTGTATGACGCGCTGATCTTCGGCCCCCGTCCACGCACGCTGCAGGCGGTCGTCGCTGGCCGCGAGCGGATGCGCAACGGCATCGTGCATGACTTCGACCTCGCAAACGCCGCTCGGGTCGAGGACGCCGCCAGGCGCCTCCAGCGGTGGCGCGAGTCGCAAACGAAGGTTTAGCTTCAGAAGTCGTTCCCTTTCGCCTTTCCCCTCCCGTCTTAGGCCTGCCTTTGTCCCGCGGTTCCGGAGCCACCGACCTCATTTGGCGTGACGGCAAGCTCGTCCCTTGGGACGATGCGCAGCTGCACGTCATGAGCCATGTCGTCCACTACGGCTCGAGCATCTTCGAGGGCATCCGTGCCTACAAGACGCCGACTGGTGGCGCGGTCTTCCGCCTGCGCGAGCACATGCGTCGCTTCCAGGACTCGGCGAAGATCTATCGCATGCCGCTCAAGTACTCGCTGGACGAGCTCTGCGCGGCCGTGACGTCGACCATCGAGGCCAACGGACTCGACCACTGCTACATCCGCCCGCTCGCCGTGCGCGCAGGGCAGGAGATGGGCGTGCTGCCGACGAATGCGCCCGTCGAGACCTTCGTCATCTGCTGGCGTTGGGGTGCCTACCTCGGCCACGACGCGCTCGAAGAAGGCGTGGACGTGACGGTGAGCAGCTGGCGTCGCGCTGCGCCGGGCACCTTCCCGACGATGGCCAAGGCGGGTGGCAATTATCTCAACTCGCAGCTCTCCAAGATGGAAGCGCGCGGCGATGGCTACGTCGAAGGCATCATGCTCGACGTGCAGGGCCACGTCTCCGAGGGCAGCGGCGAGAATCTCTTCGTGATCCGCGACGGTGTGCTCTACACCGCGCCGCTCTCGGCGAGCATCCTCAACGGCATCACCCGTGACGCAGTCGTGGCAATCGCTCGCGACTTGGGGTACGAGGTTAAGGAGCTGCTGATGCCGCGTGAGTTCCTGCTCATCGCGGACGAGATCTTCTTCACCGGCACGGCGGCTGAGATCACACCGGTCCGGAGCATCGACAAGAGTCCCATCGGCGCGGGGAAGCGAGGCCCTGTGACGAAGGCGATCCAAGAGCGGTTCCTCGCGATTGCCACCGG
>PNKF01000122.1 GCA_013822285.1 Gemmatimonas sp. | reverse complement strand
TGCACTCACGCTGGAGATGGTGGACGGCGTCGCCGTCATCACCTTCGACCTCAAGGGCGAGAGCATCAACAAGTTCTCGCCCGCCGTGATCGACGAGTTCACGGCGATGATCGAGCGCATGGAGAAGGACACGGCGGTGAAGGCCGCGGTGCTCATCTCGGGCAAGCCGGGCACCTTCATCGCCGGTGCCGACATCGATCAGTTCCTCGAGTTCAAGACGGCTGCGGATGCGCAGCGGGCCAGCGCCTTCGGCCACACCATGATGTCGCGCATCGAGAAGGGCCGCGTGCCCGTCGTCGCGGCCATCGAGGGCGCCTGCCTTGGCGGCGGTCTCGAGTTTGCCCTCGCCTGTTCGTATCGCATCGCCGCGGACACGCCGAAGACCGTGCTCGCGCTTCCCGAAGTGCAGCTCGGCTTGATTCCTGGCGCGGGTGGCACGCAACGTCTGCCGCGGCGCGTCGGCCTGCAGGTCGCGCTGGACATGATTCTCACGGGCAAGAACGTCCGCGCGAAGAAGGCGCTGCAGACGAATCTCGTCGATGAGTTGGTACACCCGAGCATCCTCAAGCAGATCGCGGTGCAGCGCGCCAAGGAGCTCGCGGCCGGCACGCTCGAACGCAATCGTGACGTGCGGAAGCATGGCGCGAAGGAAATCCTGCTCGACGACAACCCGATCGGCCGCAGCGTCGTGTTCCGCCAGGCGCGCGAGATGACGCAGAAGAAGTCGAAGGGACACTACCCGGCGTTGTTCGCCGCCATCGATGCCGTGCAGGCCAGCTTCTCGGGTTCCGAGGCGCAGGGATTCGCCGAGGAAGCGCGCCTGTTCGGCGAAATGGCGATGACGCCGGTGTGCAAGCAGCTGATGTTCCTCTTCTACGCGACCACGTCGCTGAAGAAGGACGCCGGCGTCCCGGCCGGCGTGACGGCGCGTGCCGTCGATCGCATCGGCGTGCTGGGGACGGGCTTCATGGGCGCCGGCATCACCAGCATCACGGTGCAGCAAGGCGTGCCGGTGCGCTTCAAGGACACCGCGCCCGCGCAGGTCGCGAAGGGCGTGGCGGCCGTGAAGGACGTGCTGAAGGACCGACTCACCAAGCGGCAGATCACGCGGCAGCAGTTCGATGACCAGATGTCCCTGGTGTCTGGCACGACGGAGTACAGCGGGTTCGGTCGACTGCCGCTCGTCATCGAGGCCGTGTTCGAAGACCTCGCGGTGAAGCACAAGGTGATCGCCGAGGCAGAGACGGTGCTGCCACCCGAGGCCATCTTCGCGACGAACACCAGCACGATCCCGATCGCCAAGATCGCGGCGGGGAGCAAGCGGCCGGAGCAGGTCATCGGCATGCACTTCTTCTCGCCGGTGCACAAGATGCCGTTGCTCGAAGTCATCGTGACGCCACGCACGGCGCCCGAGGTGACGGCCACCGTCGTCGAGTTTGGACGCCGCATCGGCAAGACGGTGATCATCGTCAACGATGCGCCGGGCTTCTACGTGAACCGCATCCTCGCCCCGTACATCAACGAGGCGGGCATCCTGCTCGACGAAGGCACCGCGGTCGATGCGATCGACAAGGCGATGGGGCAGTTCGGCTTCCCGGTCGGCCCGATCAACCTGATCGACGAGGTTGGCCTCGACATCGCGGGCAAGTCGGGCGCCATCATGGCCGAGGCCTTCGGGGGGCGCATGACGCCCAGTACGGCACTGCAGAAGGTGCTCGGGGCCGGCCGACTGGGCCGCAAGGGCAAGAGCGGCTTTTACGTGTACGACGAGAAGGGCAAGCGCGGCGATGTCGACGAGAGCGTGTACCAGTTGTATCCGGGCGGGTCGAAGCGCGTGGCGATCGCGAAGGACGAGATCCAGCGCCGCCTCAGCCTCGCGATGGTGAACGAAGCGGCGCGTTGCCTCGAAGAAGGCATCATCCGCTCGGCGCGAGACGGCGACATCGGCGCGGTGTTCGGCATCGGATTCCCGCCGTTCCGCGGCGGACCGTTCCGGCATATCGACAGCGTCGGACTCGCCGAGGTGGTGAAGCAGCTCGAGACCTTGGATGCGAAGTATCCGGGGCGATTCACGCCAGCCAAGCTGCTGGTGGCGATGGCACGGGAAGGGAAGACGTTTTATCCGCGTGAAGGGAAACCCATCTAACTGCAGCTGTGAGCTATAAGCTATGAGCTGGAAGAGAACTGCCACTGCGGCCTTCGTCTTTGGGCTTGCCGCTTCGTTCGCCTCCGAACTCGGCGCGCAGCAGACGCGCGCCGAGCGCAGCGCGTACACGGAGACCTCCACGCACGCGGATGTCGTTGCCTTCATCGATTCCCTCGAGAAGGCGCATCCCAACACCTTCGTGCGCGGAGAGATCGGTCGCTCAGGGCAGGGGCGAGTGCTGCCGTATCTGCTCGTGTCGCGGCCGCTGGTGCGGGATGCGGCGGAGGCACGGCGCAGCGGCAAGCCGATCGTGTACGTGCAGGGCAACATCCACGGTGGCGAGGTCGAAGGGAAAGAAGCATTGCTCGCCCTCTTGCGCGACTTGATCAAGGACACGCGCCCGAACGTACTCGATTCAATCGTGCTGGTGGCGGTGCCGATCTACAACGCGGACGGCAACGATGCCTTCGGCCCGCAGGAGCGTCTGCGCGGCGCGCAGAACGGGCCGCAGTTGGTGGGGAATCGCCCGAACGCGGCGAACCTCGACCTGAATCGCGACTACATCAAGGTCGAGGCGCCGGAGACGGCGGCGTCGATGCGCATGTTCGCGATGTTCGATCCGCATGTCTTCATGGACCTGCACACGACGAATGGCTCGTATCATGGTTATGCGCTGACGTATTCGCCCTCGCTGCATCCCGCGGCGATGGATCCGGCGTTCGCACCGGCGGGGCCCTTCACGCGCGACACCCTGCTCCCGCTGATCCGTGAGCGGATGCGGAGCCGCCACAAGCTCGAGACCTTCGATTACGGCAACTTCCGCGGTCGCGACGACGTCACGTCCACGCAGAAGGCGGCGTGGGAGACGTACGAGCATGTGCCGCGCTTCGGCACGAACTACTACGGCCTGCGCAATCGCGTCTCGATCCTCAGCGAGGCCTATTCGCACGATCCCTTCGAGCGGCGTGTGCTGGCGACGTACCACTACGTGCGCGAAACGCTGCGCGCGGTGGCTGAGCACGGGAGCACCATCATCGCGCGGACGGCCGCTCCGGCTGCGCTACCGAGCACTGCGGCCGTGGCGCTGCGTTCGCAGATGACGACGTCGCCGTTCACCGCGCCTGTGCTCGTCGAGCCGCTGATCGCGACGGGGGACTCGATCCGCTACGAGCCGGGCCTCCGCCGTGGGTTCCGCCGCTCGAACGTCTTCACCGCGGTCTCGATGCCGGTGTACGACCGTTTCGAGCCGACGCTGCGCCGTGCGCTCCCGACGGCGTGGTTGGTGCCTGCCGATGATAGCGCGGTCGTCGCGCGGCTCGCGCATCACGGATTGTCCTGGCGCGAAGTCGCGTCGTCGCGCGGGTCCGCCGGCACCGTGATGGCCGAGCGATTCGTCATCGACTCGATCGTGCGCGCTCCACGTCCCTTCCAGGGCCATCAAGAAGTCCGACTCGTGGGGCGGTGGCAGCCGACCCGCGTCGACCTCCGCGGTCGTTACCTGCTCGTGCGTCCGACGCCGAGCCAGGCCCTGCTTGCGGCCATCTTGCTCGAACCCGAGAGCGATGATGGCCTCACGACCTGGAACTTCCTCGACGCGAAGCTCCAGGTCGGCCAGCCACACCCCGTCGTTCGCATCACCGGTCCGCTGCCGCGTTCGCTGCGCTGACCCATCACATACGCTTTCCTCCTCGCATGCTCCGCAAGACCCTGCTGTACCTCTCGCATCAACCGCAGATCTTTCGCTTCGTCCGCAACAACGGACTCGCCAAGAAGTTCGCCTCACGCTTCGTCGCCGGTGAGAGCATCGCGACGGCCTGCGACGCCGTCGCCGAGCTCAAGGCGAAAGGCATCTCCGCGTCGCTGGACCTGCTTGGGGAGTCGGTCACGAACGCCGACGAAGCGCGCGAGACCGCCCGCCAGTACCTCGCGCTGGTCGACGAGATGCAGCGCCGCGGTCTCGAGGTGAACGTGTCGGTCAAGCTCACGGCGCTCGGGCAGGACATCGACGACGCGCTCTGCGAGGAGAACATCCGCGCCATCCTGGCCAAGGTGAAGTCCTACGGCGGCTTCGTGCGGCTCGACATGGAGAGCTCGGCCTACACCCAGCGCACCATCGATTTCTTCGAGCAGCGCCTGTACCCGGACTATCCCGATACCGTGGGCGTCGTGCTGCAGAGCGCGCTGCGTCGTACCTTGGCAGACGTCGACTGGAGCGTGGCCAAGCAGTGCCGTGTCCGCATCTGCAAGGGCGCCTACCTCGAGCCGGCGACCGTCGCCTTCCCCGCGAAGCAGGATGTGGACGCCAACTACATCGAGGCCATGCATCGCCTGATGCAGAAGGGGCGCTACCCCGGACTCGCCACGCACGATGAGCGCATCATCGATGACGCGATCCGCTTCGCCAAGGCGAACGGCATCGCCCCGGATCGTTTCGAGTTCCAGATGCTCTATGGTGTGCGGCGTGACCTCCAGGAACGGATCGTGAAGGAGGGCTGGCGCATGCGTGTCTACGTGCCATTCGGCACGCAGTGGTATCCGTACTTGATGCGTCGGCTCGCCGAGCGTCCCGCCAACTTGGCCTTCATCACGGGCAATGTGATGAAGGAGATGGTGAAGGGCCGTTGAGCCGATTCCTGCCTGCGGACCACTCCAAGGGCGACGAGTCGACGGTTGGCGGCTATGAGGCCGTGCATGCGCGTCCGGCTGCGCTGGACGCGCCGGATGGGTTTCCGTACAGCATCGCGAGGATGGTCGATCCGCTGCACGGAGATCCACGTGGCGCTTGGGCCGCGTACTTGATGTTCTTGCGCTGGCGGCGCATCGGTGAGGAAGGCGTTGAGGGCCACGTCGAGACCGAGTATCTCGAGTTCGCCGCGACGCGCGAGGATGCGCTCGATGCGCTCGGTGCCTGGCCACTGAGGCGCGCACAGGACCTGCTGAACGGACTGCTCGCGTTCGCGGAGCCCGCCGCGCTTGACGATGACGAGGACGACGCGTGAGCGCGGTCCAGGGAATCGTCATCGAAGGCACCGGCGGCGTGTGGCAGGTGCGCACGCCAGATGGGGAGCTGAGGCCGGCCGCGCTGGCCGGCCGACTCAAGCAAGAAGAGCGTGAGTTCGTGAAGCTCGCGGTCGGCGATCACGTGACGATCGAGCCAGAAGAGCGAGGGCAGGGCTGGCGCATCACCGCCATCGGCCCGCGCAAGTCGGTGCTCGCGCGTCGGGAGCCCGGCGGACGCTATGGCGAACGCGTGCTCGCCTCGAACATCGATCAAGTCTGCGTGGTGTTCTCCGTGGCCAATCCGGAGCCGCACGTGCGCATGATCGATCGGTTCCTCGTCGTCTGCGAGGCGAACGATCTCGAGCCACACCTGGTGCTGAACAAGGTCGATCTCGCGGTCGATCCGGCGGTCGTAGATGCACTGGCCGCTCCGTACTTGAAGGCAGGCTACCCAGTGCATCGCACCAGCGTGAAGCGCGACATCGGTCTCGACGAACTCCGTGCGGTGCTACACGGCAAGGTCACCGCCGTCGCGGGACCCTCAGGCGTCGGGAAGTCATCGCTGCTGAACACGCTGCATCCCGGCGTCGCCCTGCGCATCGGTGAGATCTCGCAGAGCGTCAACAAGGGACGGCACACCACGGTCGGGGCGAAGCTCATTCCGCTACCAGACGGCGACGACGGCTACCTCGTCGATACGCCAGGCCTCCGCGAGATTGCCATGTGGGGCCTGCCCGCGGAATCGTTGGATCAGTGCTTCCGCGAGTTCCGGCCGTACCTCGGCGAGTGCCGCTTTCAGGATTGCCACCATGAGGTCGAGCCGCAGTGTGCGGTGCAGGCCGCCGTCGCGTCCGGGGCGATCGACCGTGCGCGCTACGACAGCTACGTGAAGCTCTACGCCGAACTGCGTGACGCGGAGCGCCAGCGGTGAGCGAGCTGTCGCTGCGCGATGCGACGGCGGCCGATGCACCGGGAATCGCCGAGCTCTACGCGCACTACGTGCTGAACACGACGGTCACCTTTGAAGAAGACGTCGTGCCAGCGGAAGAATTCGTGCGACGCATCGGCGCAGTCCACGACGCGGCGCTCCCGTGGCTTGTCGCCACGCAGGACGGGAAGGTGGTCGGGTATGCCTACGCCACGCCCTGGCGCCCGCGATCTGCGTATCGGTTCTCAGTCGAGGTCACGGTCTACGTGGCTGATTCGGCCCGCGGTCAGGGGTACGGCCGCGCCTTGTATTCCGCGCTGTTCGACCGATTGCGCGTGCGCGGCCTGCACGCCGTCCTTGGCGGCATCACGCTGCCGAACGACGCGAGCATCGCGCTGCACGAAGCGATGGGCATGACCAAGGTCGCGCATCTCCCTGAGGTTGGCTTCAAGTTCGGCCGTTGGCTCGACGTGGGCTACTGGCATCGGTTGCTCTAGC
>PNKF01000121.1 GCA_013822285.1 Gemmatimonas sp. | reverse complement strand
CCAGGCCCTTCGTGAGGTAGCAGAGGTTCTGCACCTCCTGCGAGATGCCCAGCTGGTCGGCCGTGATGATCGTGTTCGGGATGACGCGGAACACCGCCGCGACGCCCTTACGGTCGCGCAGCACGTTCGCGCGGAAGCGTGCGACACCGGCAATCTCATACGCGAAGTCGGTGTCGTTGCTCTCCTTGAACTCCTTCTGGTTCCGCTCCGGCATGATGGAGAGCAGCAGCGCTTCCATCGTCGCGGGGTCGATCTTCGGCTGGCCCTCGACGCGGTGCATCTCGCCGCTCTTGCGCAGGATCGGCGGCTCGCCGACGCGCATGTGCAGGTCGGAGCCGCCCTGCTCGACGAGCATGCGCAGCAGCTTCTCCATCGCCTCACGGGCGCCGGCCGGATCCACCGCCGCTTCCTTCACGTTCGGCATCGCCGCAGCCGCCGACGGCGCCGAGGCTTCTTCCGGCAACACGACCCGCGTGAACATCCCCGTGGAGCGCTTGAACTCGCCGTCCGCGTCGACCTGGATGCGCACCGAGAGCTTGCCGTCGCCAAGCACCATGGCGCGGGCGGCGAAGACGGAGTCCTCGCTCATGTACTGGAACTTGGTCGGCTGCTTGGCGTCGAGCGCGACATGCACGGGCGCCGGCGCGATCTCCTTGAGCAGCGCCACGATCTGCGGCGCCGTCAGCGCCTTGGTCACCGGGCGTTCGTTGCCCTGCGAGAGCAGCACCGCGGCGGCGCCTTCCGTGAGGACGAGTTCGTCCGCACGATTGGAGATCATCACGGAGAGCAGCTTGTCGAGTTGAGCCATCAGCGGGTGGCCGGCGTGAGGGGAGAGTCGGCGAACTCGCCGCAACAGGCGGCCAGGGGTTCGCCCTCGAGCTGGATCGTCGTATGCAAGATGCCGAACCGCGCGGCGGCGGCGTGCAGGTCCGCCAACACGCGCGGATGCTCCTGCACCGTCGGCGCGATGGCGTGCGCACTCATCGCGACCACGCCCGAGGTCAGGGTCCACACGTGCAGGTCGTGCACGGCGCCCACGCCACGCACGCCGAGCAGCGCGGTGCGCAGCGCTTCGGCGTCGATATGCGCCGGCGTGTGCTCCAGCAGCACCTCGACCGCCTCGCGCACGAGACGCCACGCGCCGCGGATGATCAACAAGGTCACGGCGATCGACGCCAACGGATCGGCCAGGGTCCAGCCGAACCACTGCACGGCAACGGCCGCGAGGATGACGGCGACGCTGCCGAGCAAATCCGAGAGCACATGCAGATACGCGCCTCGCATGTTGAGGCTGTCGTCGGCATGGCCGTGGAGCAGCCAGGCGCTCACACCATTGGCGAGCAGCCCCGCCACGGCGATGCCGAGCATCAGCGCGCCGCCCACGGGCTCCGGGTTCCCGATGCGCTGGATGGCCTCGACGAGGATCCACGCGGAGAGCAGCAGCAGCGTCGCGCCATTCAGGAAGGCGGCGAGGATCTCCCAGCGCAGGTACCCGTAGGTGCGCTGCGGGGTCGCGGGCTTCCGCGCGAACCAGGCCACGAACAACGAGAGCGCGAGCGCCCCCGCATCGGTGAACATATGGCCGGCATCGGCGATCAACGCGACGGAATTGGCGATGATGCCGCCGACCAGTTCCGCCACCAGCAACAGCCCCGTGACCCCCAAGGCCAGCGCGAGCCGGCGGGTGGACGTCGTGCTGGCGTGGTGGTGGTGATGTCCGTGGTCGTGACCCGCATGCGTGTGATCGTGCGCATGCTCGTGCACATGGCCGCGCCCCGCCGTCGGGCGGTGCGCCTGGCAGTCCTCGAAGGAGGGCACGGAGGGGTCGCGCGGCGTGGGCATCGCTATTCGGTAATCTCTCCCTCGGAACGCCGGGGGGCCAGTCGCACGGCGATCGCCGCGAACCCCGTAGAAACCCGCGGGAGCTAGGCCGGTGCGGCGAGGCGCCGGACGATGCCCGCCGCCACGACGATCGCGTGCGCCATCGCGCCCGCATCGGCGCGCCCGCTGCCCGCGATATCCAGCGCCGTGCCGTGGTCGGGCGAGGTGCGCGGAAACGGCAGCCCCAGCGTGACGTTCACGCCCTGGCCGAAGCTCGCCACCTTGATCGCCGTCATCCCGACATCGTGATACGGCGCGATGACCGCATCGAACTCGCCGCGCATCGCGCGCACGAACACGGTGTCGGCCGAGAACGGGCCCGCCATGCCGGCTTCGCGCGCCGCCGGTGCGAGTACGCGCATGTCTTCGTCGCCGAAGCGTCCACCATCGCCCGCATGCGGATTGAGCGCGCAGAGCGCCAAGCGCGGTTCGTCGAGCCCGAACCAGTCGCGCAGACCATCGCGCGTGAGCTTGGCGGCACGCACCAGCGCGGCCTGCGTCACGGCCTGCGGCACGTCGCGCAGCGCGATATGCGTGGTCGCGAGCACCACCCGCAGCTTGTCCGAGGCGAGCATCATCGCCGTCGGATGCCCCGTCAGGCGTTCCAACATTTCGGTGTGACCGGGATCGGCGTAACCGGCAGCGGCGAGTGCGGCTTTGTCGATCGGCGCGGTCACGATGCCCTGCACCGCCCCGCTGCGCACGAGCTCCACCGCCCGCTCGATGGCCTTGGCCGCCAGGCCACCGGCCGTGGCCGCCATCTCCGGCGACGAGGGCCCCGGACGTCCGTGCCACTCGCCGATCGACTCCTCCACCGCGACGCCAGCGCCCGTCGGCCCCACCACAACGCAGCGCGCGGCGCCAGCGACCTCAGGGGTCGCGAGCGCCGCGCGCACGATTTCCGGCCCGATGCCCCGCGGGTCGCCCAGCGTGACCGCGAGCGTCGGCAGCGTCACAATCGGACGGAGACGTAGTACTCGCGCCGCAGGCTATCCAAGGTGCGGCGCGTGGAACGCTCCTCCTGCAACTGCCGCCGGATGCGCTCCTGGTAATCCGCCAGCGACCACTCGCCAGCGGGCTTCGACTGCGTCACCAGTGCCACGATGTACTTGCTCAGCTGCGAGCCCGGCATCGGCATCGCGAACACTTCCGAGAACCCACCCTCCGGCACGCCACGCAGCGCCACGCGATACTCCGGCGGCAGCGAGTCGATGGGGTACCCATCCGGGATCGAGCGCTCCTCGGCGGGATCGTGGAAGCGCGCAATCAGCGTGTCGAAGGGCATGCCGTTGCGCCACAAGGTGCGGACCGAATCGGCGCGCGCACGCGCATTCGCGGCATCCGTCGAGTCCACATCGGGCATGATCAGGATGTGCCGCGCGCGCACTTCACCGGCGCGCACCCGGTCCACCCGGATCACGTGGAAGCCGAACTCGGTCTCGACCACCGGACTGATACGGCCCGGCGCGAGCGCAAACATCATGTTGTCGAAGGCCTGGACCATGCGGCCACGGCGATTCCACCCGAGATCGCCGCCCTGCACCGCGCTGCCTTCGTCCATGGAAACCGCGCGCGCCAGCGAGTCAAAGTCCGCACCGGCCTCGAGACGCGCCCGCAGCGAATCGATGCGCGCGCGGGCACGGTCCTTCGCCGCCTGACGCGCGCGCGGCGGCACCACGACCTGTCGGAACGCCACCAGCGCCGGACGGGGCCCGAGGCGCGCCTTCAGGCGCTCGAAGGCCTCGGCCACTTCGCGCTCCGTCACGTTCACCGGCGCGAGCCGGCCCAACGCCCGCAGCGTGTCCAGCGCCTTCCGCTGCTTCTCATCGCGCTGCGCCTGTTCCAACGTGCGCCGGCGATACTCCTCCGGCGTGCCGAAGCCTTCGCGCCGCAGGGCGTCGCGGAACTCCGCTTCGGTCTCGAACTGGCCGCGGATGTTATCGAACTGCTGGTCCACACGCGCCGAGACTTCCGTCTCCGGCACTTCGAGCTTGTAGTCCGCCGCGACGGCGAGCAGCACTTCCTCATCGACGAGCTGCTCGAGGATGTCCTTGGCGACCTGTGCCTGCCCCGCCGAATCACGCGGCACCTGCAGGCCCTGCGCCCGCGCGAGACTGATGCGCTCGAGGACTTCGCTCCAGAGAATCGGCTTGGTGGCGACCACCGCCACCACGCGATCGACGGGGATGATGCGCAGACCGTCCTGTGCCTCGAGCGCCGCCATGGGGGCGACGCCGAGGCCCAGAAGCCCGAGCAGAAACGGACGGAGACGCATCAGCACCTATGCTTACGGGTTCGGCGTCGGCGCCGGCATCGGCACCGCGCTCGGCGTTTCGTTCGCAGCGGCCGTCGAATCGGCCGCCGTGCGCAACTTGGTGGCCTCGGCCAACGCACGGTCGAGACCCGCCGGCACGACGCGCGCCTCGTAGCGGTCACGCAGCACGAGCACCACCTGCTCCGGCACATCGACGTACTCGACCTGGCTCTTCAGCAGCGACTGCACGAAGGCCGTCACGCGATTGCCCGCGAAGGCCTCGCGCGCCTTGCGGTCATCCGTGGTGTCGGCCAGCTGCGCCGGCGCGATGCCAAGCGCGGACATCGAACCGGTGACTGCGCCGAAGAAGGCCTCACGCGCTTCGCGCACGCGGGCCGTGTCGGCCTTGATGCCCAGCGAGTCTGCGCGCTTCAGCAACAGCTCGTTGCGCATGATGTTCATCACGAACGACGGGATCACCGAGTCCGGCGCTTCGGCGATCTGCGGACGGATCTGGGCCTGCGGCGGGAAGGCCGCGATCCACATCGCCATGCGGCCCGCCGAGAGGTCCACGCGACGCGAGGTCGCGATGACCGTGCGGTCGCCGCGGTAGGCATCGACGTCCTCGGCGATCGCCTTCACGATGCGCGCCGCGCTGCCCTTCACTTCGATGTTCGCGCCCTTCTCCACTTCGGCGAAGAAGGTGCTCTCCGCGCGCTGCTGCACGATCTGGCCGTAGGTCTGGCCGAACTGGTCCTTGACCTCGTTCCAGGTGGAGCGACGGATGATGTGGTAGCCGAACTGGGTCTCCACCACGCCGGTGATGCCGCCCGGCGGCACGCTCTTGATGCCGGCTTCGAACTCCGGCACCATCGTGCCCGGCGGGAACACGCCGTAGTCGCCGCCGCGATCCTTGGAGCCCGGGTCCTGCGAGCGGGCACGCGCGACGCTGGCGAAGGTCGCCGAGGTCACGGTGCGCGCGATGCGCTCGGCTTCGCGCTTGATCGAATCGTTCACTGCCGTGCCAAGCCCATCCGGCTGCTTGGTGAGCAGGATGTGCGCGGCGCCGAGCAGTTCGCCCGCCTCATACGCGGCCTGGAACTTGGTCGAGTCCGGACGTCCCACCGTCGCGGTGTACTGCTCGAACAGCGCGGCGAGGCGCATCTGGTCGATGGCCGACCACATGCCCTGCTCGGCGAGCTCGTCGGAGTGGAGCGTGTCGTTGGCGGCGGCAGCCTGGCCGAGCAGCTGGTAGTTCACCCAGAGCTGCGCGACGCTGCGCGCGACGTCGGGGCGGAGCGGCACCTGCGAGTTCGCGAGCATGTCGCTGAGCTGCGACACCGTGAGATCCTGGTTGCCGGCGCGGGCGACGACATCCACATGGGCGGTCATCGCGTCCTTGAGGGCGCCGCAGGCCGTGACGGCGGTCAGGATGACGGCAACGAGAGCAAGACGAAGGCGGGTCATGGGACCGAGAAGGGGGATTGGATAAGGATGTACTACCGTGGATCGGGCTCGATGGTCCGCAACGCCCGGACGATGCCGTCCAGCAGGGCGGACCCGCCGAGGCGCTTGAGGGCAAGCGACAACGGCTGGACCCGGCGCACGTCCACTTGGAACTGCACGTCCCGGAAGGCGGCCGCGAGCGGCTTCAGACGCGGGACGGCGTCGGCTCGGAAGTTAATGCGGGCCTCGTCCCCACGCACCAGCATGGCCTCGACGCCCAGCGGCGCGCCGACCAGCCGGAGCTTGGCCACCATGAGGTAGGCCTCGGCTTCGGCAGGCAGCTTGCCGAAGCGGTCGCGGATCTCGGCCCGCAGCGCGTCGATTTCATCGGCGGCCTTGGCGGCGCCGATGCGGCGGTAGAGGTCGAGCTTCACCGCCGCGGATTCAATGAAGTCGTCGGGCAGAAAATGCGGTTGGTCCAGCGTGACGTCGGCGGGCGGCGGCGGAGGCGCCGAGTCCCCGCGCTTCATGCGCTCGACGGTCTCGTCGAGCATGCGCAGGTAGAGATCGAAGCCCACGGCCTGGACGAAGCCCGACTGCTCGGGGCCGAGGAGATTCCCCGCCCCACGCAGTTCCATGTCCTTCAAGGCCACGCGATAGCCCGCGCCGAGTTCGGTGTGGTGCTCCAGCACGCGCAGCCGGCGTTCGGCGTCCTCGTCGATGCGATCCGGGACCATCAGGTAGCAGTAGGCGCGACGATGCGAGCGGCCCACGCGGCCGCGCAGCTGGTAGAGCTGGGCGAGCCCGAGGCGATCGGCGCGGTCCACGAACATCGTGTTCGCGTTGGGCACGTCGATGCCGCTCTCCACGATGAGCGTGGAGACCAGCACGTCGATCTCGCCGGCGACGAAGCGCCGCATGACGTCTTCGAGCTCGCGCTCCTTCATCTGCCCATGGCCGACGGCGACGCGGGCCCGCGGCACGATGCGCTGCACGTGGTCCGCCACGGCAAGGATGGTCTCGATGCGGTTGTGCACGAAGAACACCTGGCCGCCGCGGTCCAGCTCGCGATTGATGCCTTCGTCGATCAGCGCGTC
>PNKF01000120.1 GCA_013822285.1 Gemmatimonas sp. | reverse complement strand
AGACCGAACTCGTCACCTTGCCGCCCGCATTCTCGATCAGCTCCGTGGCCTGCGGCCGCGAGAGCGTGGGCAGCGTCCCGGTAAGGACGATCTTCATGCCCTTGAAGGCACCGTCGGCGCTCGCGGCCTGCGGCTCGTCCATGCGGAGGCCGGCGGCCTTGAGGCGCGCGACGAGATCCTGCATCGCGGGCGCATCGAACCACTCACGCACGGACGCGGCCATCGTGCCGCCGACGCCGTGCAGCGCCTCGATCTGCTCCGCGCTGGCCGATTGTAGCGCGTCCATCGAACCGAATGCGCGGGCGAGCAACTTGGCGCTCTCGGCGCCGACGTGACGGATGCCGAGTGCGTTGAGCAGCCGCGAGAGCGGCTGCTGCTTGGAGGCGTCGATCGCCTCGACGAGTGCGCTGGCACTCTTGAGCTGGAAGCCGGCGACGCCGCCGAGATCCGCTTCGGAATCTCCCGACGATCGCTTGCTGGCCTTCTTCGGCACCAGCTGCTCGACCGTGATGGCGTAGATGTCCGCCGCATCGTTCACGAGGCCTGCGGCAATCAACTGTTCCAGTCGCTGGTAGCTGAGCCCGCGGATGTCCATGCCCGCGCGCGACACGAAATGCGCCAGCGCCTCGAGTCGCCGTCCGCTGCAGGCGAGGTTGGGGCAGTAGCTCGCGACTTCTTCGTCGTCGCGCACGGCCGCCGTGCCGCAGATGGGGCAGTGCGTCGGGACCTGCACCACGCGTTCGCTGCCATCGCGCTTGTCCGGCACGGGCCCAAGGATCTGCGGGATCACTTCGCCGGCGCGCTTCACCTGCACGGTATCGCCGATGCGCAGGTCCTTCTCCGCGACCAACTCGAAGTTGTGCAGCGTCGCGTAGGTGATCGTCGCCCCACCGACTTCCACCGGTGCCAGCACGGCGCGCGGTGTCAGCGCCCCCGTGCGGCCGACCTGGACTTCGATGTCGAGCAGCTTCGTCTCGGCGATGTCCGGCGCGAACTTGCGCGCCACCGCCCAGCGCGGAATGCGTCCGCCGACGACGCCGAGTTCCGTCTGCAGCGTCAGGCGGTTCACCTTCACCACGCCGCCATCGATGGCGAAGGGCAGCTCGGGACGGATGGTCGTCTCGAGTTCGCGTGCCCAGGCATGCACGTCGGCGAGCGTCGCGCAGGGGCGACGATGCGGCGGCGTCGGAATGCCCCAGCTCGCGAGGGTCTCGAGCAACTCCCACTGCGTGGTGAAAGGCAGGGTGGGATTCCCCGGGACGGCGAAGGCGTAGCCGAGGAAGCGCAGCGGCTTCTTGGCGGTCTCGCGCGGGTCTTTCTGGCGCAAGGCACCGGCGGCGGAGTTGCGCGGATTCGCGAACACCGGCTCACCGGCCGCCGCGCGTTCGCGGTTCATGCGCTCGAAGCCGTCGAACTCCATGTAGATCTCGCCGCGGATCTCGATGGTCTCGGGCCAATCCTTGCCCTCGAGGCGCCGCGGCACGTCGGCGATGGTGCGGATGTTCGCCGTGACGTCCTCGCCGACGCTGCCGTTGCCGCGGGTCGCGCCGATCTTCAGCTCCCCGTTCACATAGGTGAGCGAGACGGCCGCGCCGTCGATCTTCAGCTCACAGCAGTAGCCGTCCTTGTCGACCGCATCGCCGACGAGCTTGCGTAGGCGCTGATCCCAGTCTTCGAGTTCTTGTTCGTCGAAGGCATTGTCCAGCGACGCCATCGGCACGAGGTGCGTATGCTTGGCGAGATGACTCTCGCCCACATCCGCGCCGACGCGCGCCGTCGGCGAGTCGGCATCGCGCAGCTCGGGGTGGTCGCGCTCGATGGCCTGCAACTCGCGGAATAGCTTGTCGTAGTCGGCGTCGCTGAGCGAGGGCCGATCGAGCACGTAGTACTCGTGCTGGGCGCGTGCGAGCAGGGCGCGCAGCTCGGCTGCGCGCCCTGCCGTAGCGGACGGTTCGTGCGCGGGCGTCAGTCGGCCGCGCCCTCGGCGCCGGCCTCGGCCGCGGCGAGCCCACCGTCACGCAGGAAGGCTTCGACGTGGAACATCCCGGCCTCACCGGCGCGCTTGACCATGCGCACGAGGGTGTCGGCGGAGGTCACTTCTTCGCGCTGCTCGTTCACGAACCAATCCAGGCCGTTCTTCATGATGTGGTTCTTCTCCTTGATCGCCAGGTCCACGATGTCGTTGATCTGATTCGTGACCTTGATCTCGGAGTCGAGCGCGAGCTGCACGGCGGCCAGCGAGGACTTGAAGCCCGTCTTCGGCGCCGGCACCGCGGGGATCTTGAGCTCGCCGCCGCCATCGAGGATCAGGCGCACGAAGCGCATCGCGTGGTCGCGCTCCTCGGTGGCCTGGTTGAAGTAGTGCTTGGCCAGCATCGGCAGGCCTTCGGCATCGAAGTAGGCGGCGATCACCACGTACTGGTTGCTCGCCAAGAGCTCGTTGCCGACCTGCGCGTTGAGCGCGGCGTTCAGCTGCTTGGAAATCATCATGCGGATGGACTCCCGACCGCTCACACGGTTCATTTAAAGGACACTCTCAATCTAACGTCCGCCCTGGCGGACGAGGGGCCGGATGTCGGTCGTCGACCTGATCGAACGCAAGCGCAACGGCGGACGCATCGAGGCGGGGGAACTCGCCGCCATGATGCGTGACTACGCCGCGGGATCCATTCCCGACTACCAGATGTCGGCCTTCGCGATGGCCGTCTACTTCCGCGGGATGGACGATGCGGAGATCGAGGCGCTGACCACCGCGATGCTCGAGAGCGGCCGCATGCTGGACCTGGGGCACCTCGGCGTGCCGCGCGTCGACAAGCACTCCACCGGCGGTGTCGGCGACAAGGTCTCGCTGATCCTCGCGCCCCTCGTCGCCTGCTGCGGCATCGCGGTGCCGATGATGTCGGGCCGCGGGCTCGGGCACACGGGCGGCACGCTCGACAAGCTGGAGAGCATTCCGGGCTTCCGCACGCGCCTCACATTGGAAGAGACGGCGGCACAGCTGCAGCGGCTGGGCGTGGCGATGATCGGCCAGACGGCGGAGATCGCGCCGGCCGACCGCAAGTTCTACGCGCTGCGCGATGCGACCGCGACCGTCGAAGCGATTCCTCTCATATCGGCCAGCATCATGAGCAAGAAGCTCGCCGAGGGGCTCACGGGGCTCGTGTTGGATGTGAAGACGGGCGCGGGTGCGTTCATGACGAAGCTCGACGACTCGCTGATGCTCGCGAAGACGATGATCGCGCTTGGCGAACGGCGCGGCTGCCCGACGATCGCATTGCTCACCGACATGGACTCTCCGCTGGGCGATGCCTGCGGCAACGCACTCGAGGTCGAGGAATCGGTGGATTGCCTGCGCGGGAAGGGTCCGGCCGACCTGCGCGAGGTGACCTTGGCCCTGGCCGCCGAGATGCTGCTCGTGGCGGGGGTCAGCGCAACGATCGCGGACGCGCGAGCGCGTGCGACGGCGGCGCTCGACTCAGGTGCCGCCCTGGAGAAATTCCGTGCGCTGGTCGCGGCGCAGGGCGGAGACGCCCGCGTGGTGGATGATCCGAAGGGCGTGCTGCCGCAGGCGCCGGTGCAGGCGGTGGTGGCGGCCACGAAGCCTGGCATCGTGCAGCGTGTCGAGCCGCGGGTGATCGGCCGCGCGATCATCGGGCTCGGCGGCGGTCGCACCAAGGTCGATGACATGGTCGACCCCGCGGTCGGCATCGTCCTGCACGTGAAGCCCGGAGCACGTGTCGAGGTCGGCCAGCCGCTCGCGACGATCCACGCCGCGACCGAGGCGGGACGGCAGGCGGCCGAGTATGCGATCCGCCAGGCCATGCCGCTCGGCACAGGGACTCCGTCCAGACGTCCGCTGATTTCGCATCGCATCACGGCCCGGGGGGTGGAGGAACTCCCCGGCACGGGTGCACATTAAGGCACCATGGAAAACTTCGAGAAGCTGGGCGCCCTCGGGGCGAAGGCAGTCGCCGGCGGCGCCGTGGCCGCGTGGCTCGGGTTTGCGGCATTCACGCGTCCGGTCTCGTCCGGCGGCGTGGACGGCGTGACGCACATGGCCATCATGGCCTCGACCTTTATGGTCTTCGGCATGGTCGCGCTGTCGCACTTCTGGTTCGGCATGCAGCTGACGAAGGGTCGGGACTCGATCCTCGGCTAAGCCGCCTAAGGGCAGGTCGTCGCCGACGAGCAGGCGACGACGCGCAGTCGGTACGAGACGTCGCTGATGGCGCTGGCCTCGAAGCGCTCTGTGCCAGCCTCTAGGTAGGTTGGCAGCGCACTCACATCGCCGCCGCGCTGCCACACCGTCGGCGGATGGTAGTTCGCCGTCGAGGTGGGCTCGATCGAGACGCGATACCAACCAGCGCTCGGGATGGTGATGCGCCACCATTCCTGTGCCAATCCCGTGTCCGAGTGGCAGTCGAATGCATCGAGCGTGCCTTCCACGGCTACGCCGAGTGCGAGGTTCCCGATCGTCGTCGTCGAGTCGGTGCAGAGTGGGACCTGTCGCAGCGTGAGTTGTGCGGCCGTGGGAGGGCGATCGGGCTCCCCGCGGACCCACAGCGCGTACGCACCCGGCGGTAGCAGTCGCGCGACGAACGCGCGACTCCAGGGATTGCGCCGCATCGCGACGCTGTAACCCGTCGTGTCCATGATTGCGAGGAACGGATTCGCGCCCGTGATGGCCGCATCGACGCGAACCAGCGTGCTATCCGTGAGGACCAGTCGCCGCCCCTCGGCGCGCAGCGTGGGGTACAGCGGTCCATCGAATCCTTGTGGCCATTCGTAAAATGAAGGGTCGTACCCGAGTCGGCAGTCGGCGGCGTCCAGGTCGAACGCGATGTCGGCCCCAGGCGCTATCGGCGTCGCAGCTTCGGCACGCCCGCAGAGCGTGGTGACGACTTCCATCATGCGGGTTAGCGTCCGTCCGTGCGCTTGCACCGCAATGCTGACGTAGCCGCTGCGGCGCGGGCGAAGCACGGCGCTCGTCGCGTCACCTGAAATGGTCGCGATGCTAGTGTCGCTCGAGGTCCACACGGCGCCAGCGGCGTCGGAGACGCTGATTGCGAGTGTGTCGCCGAGCCCGACAGGGCGCTCGTAGCTGGTGAAGGAGAAGAACGAGCCTGGCGGGAAGGTCGGGACTCCGCCGCCCGGTCCCCAGGTGATATCGAGCGGGCCGGTCACGCTGCAACTCGTCTCGCAGGTCGTGGCGGTCAACACCACGAACGACAGGGCAAGTCGCCAACGACGGGTGATCGAGCTAGGACCGAGCGTAATACGCGCTCCGATGTGGGGCAAGCCGAAGCTACCCCTTGGAGGCGCTCAGGGAGAGCGAGGCGGCCTAGGCTGTTTGCGGCTCCGGTGCCACTCGAGACCAGGCACTCGCCGCTGGTCCGCCAGCCTCGCAGCGTCCCGTCTGTCCATGAGAATGTACGGGATTCGTCAGGGCTGCGGCCCTCGACACGGAGCGGGCATAGGCTTCTGGCATCACCAACACGTCGCGGAGTGTCACCCCATGCCTGTCGCCCTCGCTCGTCACCGCAGTCGCCCCCTCGGGTTCATCACCGTGCTCGCCGCCGTCGTGTTTGCCGCCGCGCCGCTGGGCGCACAGGCGACGCGTGCGACGGCGCCTGCCGCAGCGGCCAACGCCACGAGCGTCGGGCTGCGCAGCGTCGACCTCCAAGGCATCTGGGACTTCACCATGCGCGTGGGAGAGCGGACGTCGCCCGGCTTCATCGCCCTCGGTCCGCTCGACGGCGGCTGGGCGGGTTCGATCACGATGTACGTGACGAACACGCTGGCGATCCGCCGCTTCACCATCGAGGGGGACTCGCTGCAGATGGTCGTCGCCTCGCGCGAGGGCGACGTGACCTTCCGCGCGCGACTGAGCGCGAACGCGGACACGTTGCAGGGAATTGTCGACTACCACGGCGGCGCGCGGTTACCGATGGTGGCGCTGCGGCGGCCTCAGCCCGCGGCGCCGCGCTGAGGGGAGCGGTTCACCACGGAGACACTGAGACACGGAGACTGCCCGAGGAGCACGTACAAAGGGGGCATGCGCCTGAGACTAGGTGCATGCCCCCTTCAGTCCCGCCGTTGAAGTCTCCGTGCCTCTGTGCCTCAGTGGTGACGGCAGTGTTCAGATGTCGAGGTTCGACGCGAACTTCGCGTTCGTCTCGATGAACACGCGACGCGGCTCGACCTCGTCACCCATCAGCGTCTGGAAGATCTCGTTCGCCTGGAAGGCATCGTCCATCGTGACCTTCAGGATCGTGCGCGTCTCGGGATCCATGGTCGTCTTCCAGAGCTGGTCAGGGTTCATTTCGCCGAGACCCTTGTAGCGCTGGATGTTGAGGCCCTTGCCCTCGTCGCCCCCCATGCGCTGGGCGATGGCATCGCGCTCCTGGGTGTCGTAGGCGTAGTAGATCTCCTTGCCCTTGGACACCGAGAACAGCGGCGGCTGCGCGATGTACACCATGCCGGCGTCGATGAGCTCCGGCATCTGCCGGAAGAAGAACGTCAGCAGCAGGGTGCGGATGTGCGCGCCGTCCACGTCGGCGTCGGTCATGATGATGACCTTGTGGTAGCGCACGTTCTCGAGCGAGAACTCTTCCTTGATGCCGGCGCCGATGGCCGTGACGATGGTGCGGATTTCCTCGTTGCCGAGGATCTTGTCGATGCGCGCCTTCTCGACGTTGAGGATCTTGCCGCGCAGCGGCAGGATGGCCTGGAACATACGGTCGCGGCCCTGCTTGGCCGAGCC